>CAMBAL010000008.1 GCA_945864225.1 uncultured Blautia sp.
GACGTTCTTCCCTTTTTGTGAACAGCATTTCAAAAGCTCCGATCACATATTTTCTTGTATCTGCCGGATCAATCACGGTATCCACATAGCCTCTTGCAGCAGCGGATTCCACACCGGACTGAAGTGTTCTGTATTCGGCAGCTTTTTCATTCAGAGTTGCAGCATCTGCTCCGGCATACATGATCTTTGCAGCCAGAGAAGCATCCATCATTCCGATTTCTGCGCTGTCCCATGCATAAACCATATCTGCACCGATTGCCTTGCTGTTCATTGCCACATATGCAGTACCATATGCCTTTCCGATAATCACATTGACTTTCGGAACAGTAGCAGAAGCAAAAGCATGTACCATTTCACCAACGGATTTTGCCATCATTTTTTCATTGCAAACGGTTGCCTTAAAACCTGTTACATTTGTAAGAGTAAGTACCGGGATATCAAAAGCATCACAGAATTTCACAAAAGCTGCTGCTTTTCTTGCACCTCTTGCAGAAAGAGTGCCGTCAAATTCTTCTGTCTTATTTCCTTCTGCATCATAAACTTCGCTTCTGTTGGCAACAGCTCCGATGGTTGCACCATTCAGACGAAGGAAGCCTGTAACAACATCTTTTCCGTAACCGGCTTTTGTCTCAAAGAATGCGCCGTTGTCTGCGATTCTGGAAAGGGCGATTCCGGTATCTCCTGTACAGTTGGCAATATCTTCACATACACGGTTCAGATCATCTGTACATTCCTCATAGGAATCATTATCTTCACAGTTGGATGGAAGCAGGCTGACTAATTCACGGATCTGTGCGAGGATCTCCTCTTCAGTTCCGACAGCATCGATCAGTCCGGTCTCTTCACTCTGGAAATCTGCTGCTGCAGTATCGCATTTGGATACATGATTTCCTTCCAGTGCGTTCGGAGTATTTACGAACATTTTTCCATTTTTGGCTTCCATAAAGGTGAAATCTGTCAGTGCCGGAACGACTGCCATTCCACCGCCGCAGGTACCAAAAATTGCTGTGATCTGCGGAATCATTCCGGATGCCATCGTCTGTTTCAGATAAATGCTTCCGAATGCATTCAGCGCATCTGTAGCTTCCTGCAGACGAAGACCTGCGCAGTCTACCAGTCCGATTACCGGAGCGCCTGTTTTCATTGCCAGATCATACAGTGCAGAAATCTTTTTCGCATGCATTTCTCCAACTGTACCATTCAGTACAGAAGCATCCTGACTGTAAACATATACCAGATTTCCATCGATCACACCATAACCGGTAATGACACCGTCAGAAGGTGCTTTTTTTTCAGTCATATTAAAATCGGTTGTTCTGGCTGTTACACTTCGTCCGATTTCAACAAAACTGTTTGCATCAAGCAAAGAAGTAATTCTTGTGCCTGCTAAGCCTTGTGTTGCATTACTCATTCTTGTTTGCCCTCCATTTTCTATAAGAATTTTAAAGCATAACCAAAATTTTAGCCGATTATAATTCTACCCTTTTTTTCAAATTTTTTCAATACTTTTTCTAATATTTGTTAATAATTTAACCCTGAATTTAATTAATGGAAAAAGTCATGAAAAACCCGGTCGGCACACCAGAGATAGCTGATTCTGTCTATGCTTTTTTCTGCAGTCAGAGGGATACGGAGCAATTCTTCTTTTTCCAGCCAGTAAGAAACTTCTCCGATCGTCTGCCCTTTCTTTACCGGGGCTTCCAGTTTTTTTGGAAGAGACACTCTGATCCGGATCTCGTCTCCATTTTTCATCAGTACTTTCTGATTTTTTTCATCATCAGATACCGTGTATTCCCCCTTCAGATAAACCGGTGTTCCGGGAAACAATCCCTTCTCTACGCCGTTTCCGACCTGCCTTTTTTTCAGTACAGGTTCTTTCCAGAAGGTCTGATAACGGAAGTTTTCGTCCCCGTATTCCAGAAGCGCAAGTGTGTCTTTCCATTTATAAGACTTGTGTCCCGGCCACCCGCAGCCCAGAAGGGATACAATAAATGTTTTTTCTCCTCTTCTGCATGCACACACATAGCAGTATCCTGCATCTCCCGTAAATCCTGTTTTTCCGGATAAAACACCTTCCGTCATATCAAGCAGAGCATTGGCGTTATGGACAGAAAACTGCCGTTTTCCGCTCAGATCCGAAAAAGAATATTCTCTCGTCTGTGTAATATTTACAAATGTTTGGTTCCGGATGGCATAACGCATGATCAGTGCCAGATCCGCTGCCGTCGTATGGTGTGTACCCCCCTCATCTTCTGCGTCCAGACCGTTCGGGGTCACAAAATGGGTATCACGGCATCCGATTTCTTCGGCCTTTTCATTCATCATCTTTGCAAACCCTTCCACAGATCCCCCGATATGTTCTGCAATTGCCACTGCTGTATCATTATGGCTTTTCAGCATCAGTGAATACAGAAGGTCTTCCAGATAATACTGTTCTCCTTCTCTCATGTTCAGTTTTACTTCCGGCTGTGATGCGGCATTTGCAGAAACGATGACATAATCGTCCCCCGGAGCATTTTCAAGAGCCAGAATACAGGTCATAACTTTCGTGGTGCTGGCCATTGGCCTGGCAGTTTCTCCCTCTTTTTCGTAAAGAATCCTTCCGGTATCTGCATCCATCAGAACTGCCGACAACGCATACAGACTATCCGGGCCATCCTTCTTATTATAAAGCTTATCCGGGCTGTCTTCCTGCATATACAGGTTATCTGAAACACTCTCTCGGGCATACAGCTTATCCGAAGCACTTTCCTGCATATACAGCTTATCCAAAGCGCTTTCCTGCATATATATCTTATCCGAAGCACTTTCCTGTGCATACAGCATCCTATAAACAAGCAGGATTCCCATCATAAGCAGAAACATACAAAAAGAAACAGCGGAACAGAATTTCCTTCTCATAATCCACCTCATTTCAGATAATCACCAAAAAAATCAGGGGTTCTTGTCCGAAAAGATTTTCATCCTTCCAAACCGTTATGATACAGGATAATTCTATGCCGCCATATCTGTCAGATATTCGCCGTCACCCGTTATAAGTTCTGTCAAACCGTGAAGACAATTTCTTTTCTTCTCCGGAAAGTGCAAAAAGCTCCTCCAGGTACTGCGGAGATTCCTTCAGCGCTTCCATGTAAAGTTCTTTCAGCTGAGCCACCTGTGCTTCACTGTTTTTTGCAGGTTCTCTGTCCATAAAGTGATCCGTCACGTAAGTACTTTTTTGCCCGAACAGCAAACCGCCGATAAATACAAGTGCTTTTTTCCGCCTTCCATTATTATCACAAACCATGCAATTCGTAACCAGCTTCATCATCCGCAGTGACCAGTAAATCCTGAATGGCGATATTTCCGGTATGGCTTCATGGATTACTTCCGCATAAGATTTCTTAGGTACAATACAATCCGACGGATAATACCGCAAAGGATCTTTCCCTGTTTCGAGCATCAGCGTACGGTCCAGTTCCTTTTCGGAAAGTGTATGGGAAATGATTCCCTCATCATTCAAACGGTTCACTGTAGGATGACAGGTGGAATCCAGAAGATAATGACATCCGAATCCCAGAAGATACGCAAGCAACGGACGGTTTCCTGTCTCTCTGACAAGTTTCATGCCTCTCTCAAAAAACGGGCGTGCCTTCTCTTTATGCATCCGCACTCCTGCAGAGGTTGTTTTTTTATCCATCAGAAGATAAAACAGAATATCCGGTCCGTGCAGTCCGATCCGGTACAGATCTCCGTTCTCACGAATAATTTCTTTCATTTCTTCAGATAATTTTTTGTAAATGTTTTTTCCAAATAAATCATGTGTATACGTTGTCGGCATACGTTTTTCACCTCACACATCCAGCTTCAGCTGAATTTCTTCTTCTGCCTCTGCTTTAAAATCTTCAATCTTTACAGGATCCGGAACAGGAAGCTCTTCCAGGCCCTGCACCCCAAAAGAGCGCAGGAATTCTTCCGTTGTACCAAACAGAAGCGGACGGCCCGGAGCATCCAAGCGCCCGAGTTCCTTCACCAGATTATATTCTACCAGCTTGTTCACTGCATGATCACACTTCACACCGCGGATTTTTTCAATCTCTGCCTTTGTCACAGGCTGCTTGTATGCAATGATCGACAGAGTTTCCAGCATAACCTCTGTCAATGCCGGTTTTTTCGGCTGCAATGCAATGCGGATCAGAGCTTCGTAATATTCCTTTTTGGTACACATCTGATACGACTGTTCCAGTTCAATAATCTGAATCCCTCTGTCCTCCTGCTGGTAACGGTCCATCATATGACCCAGAATCTTCCTGGTCGTTTCCGTATCCTGTCCCACCGCCTTTGCGATCTGAGTCAGTTCTACAGACTCTCCCATGGCAAATAACACAGCTTCAATGGCTGCTTCTGTTTTTTTTAATTCCACAAATATACCCTCATTCCTCTTTATTCATCGGCAAACTCTGTCAGATTCTTCCAGGTCTCGGGATCCGTCACCACCTGAACCTGAATATCATCAAAAAGATGGTCCTGTTCTACCTGGATATGCCCCATTTTCATCAATTCCAGGATGGACAGAAATGTTACGATTACCTGAATTCTGGAATCCTGTGCAGTCAGAAGCTGACGGAAACTGAATTTCCGGTGAGTTGCTGCATATTCTTTCATTTCAAGCATTTTGTCCGAAAGACTGACTTCTTCTTTTTCAATCTTTCCGAATTTACTTCGAATCGGGTCAATCTTATTTTCCTGTCTGCGGATAATGGATTGGTAAATGCTGTTCAGTTTTTCAATGGTCAGCCCCTCAAGAAGCGCCTGCGGATCCACCGGTTCCCGGTATTCCATGACTTCATCCGGAATGCTGGCTTTTTTGTAAAAGACTCCCACTGCATCATCCATACGGTCTTTCAGTTCATACGACATATATTTGTACGTCTTATATTCCAGAAGTCTTGCCACAAGTTCCGCTCTCGGATCCTCTTCTTCCCCTTCCTCATTCACTTCTTTCGGAAGGAGCATCCGGCATTTGATATCGATCAGGGTAGCTGCCATAACCATAAACTCACTCATGACACCCAGATCTTCTTTTTCCATTCCACGGATATATTCCATATACTGATCTGTAATCTCCACAATCGGGATATCATATATGTCAATTTTATTCTTGTCAATCAAATGAAGAAGCAGATCCAAAGGACCCTCAAATACATTCAGTTTTACAGGAATTGCCATATACAGACCTCTTTCTAATCTCTTGTATCATCTGAATTTCCGTCTCCGGATTCCGGCTGTACCTCTGCCTGCGGCTTCATTACCAGCAGAAGAAGTTCTCTTGGATTATGAATCCTCAGAGGAACGGTGTGCTCTCCCAATCCTGCACTGACGATCATATGGCTGCCGCCCCTGTGAAAATCTCCGCAGCAAAACGGCGGAAAAAGCAGAAACTGCGGGCAGGTCAGTCCGTGATGTTCGGACAGCCGAAGCACACCTCCATGATAATGCCCGCACAAAATCACATCCGAGCCCCATGAAAAATAAGTATTTCCATATTTCGGATTGTGTGCCAGAAGAACATGGATTCCCTCCATATACGGAATTCCAATGAGAGATTCCAGTTCTGTCAGTGAAAGCATGGGAGACTTTGGTTTTTTGTAATACTGCATCGGCAATTCCAGACCGTAAAACACAAAATCTGTTCCTTTCAGTTCCGTGCTGGTGTGCTCATTATGGAGAAAGCAGACACCAGCACTGGTCAGGCGGCGTTCATACTGCAGATACTGTTCTCTTGTTTCCGCGCATTCCTGCAGATACTGTTCATGATTTCCCAGCGCATAGTACACAGGAAAATACTCAGACAATTTTATCAAAAACTTTTCCGCAGGGCCCATAGTCTCCATCTCCGTGCGCACCAGCATATCTCCCAGAATCATCACTGCATCCGGCTGCTCTTCCATCAGCGCATCAAAAAGAGGCGTATTCTCCTCTCCGAATACTGCTCCGTGAAGATCGCTCAATATGGCAAGTTTTACCTCTTTTCCGCCTTTCAGTTTTGAAGTTTCTATTTCATATGTTTTCCGTCTGAATGTTTTCATGAATCTCCTCTGATCATTTTCCAAAACCGCATTCCGGGAATGTACAGGTACTGCAGTTCAGGCACAGCCCCCCTTCTCCGTATGCGGCAATTTCCTCTGCATGTATTTCATCATCCGCCATAAGACGCGGAAGAATCAGGTCAAACACGGTTCGTTTCGCATACATCACACATCCCGGAAGTCCCACAACCGGAATACGTTTTCCATCTTTTTCGTAATAGGATACCAGAAGCATCGCACCCGGAAGTACCGGAGCACCGTAAGTCACGATTCTTACGCCGGCATCTTTGATCGCACCGGGAGTACGGTCATCAGGATCCACACTCATGCCGCCGGACAAAAGCACCATATCCGCCCCGTCATCAATAAACTTCCGGATATCTACGGTAATCTGCATCCTGTCATCTCCCGGAAGTGTCTGTCCCATAACCTCCGTCGGATATTCTGCCAGTTTCTCTCGCAGTACCGGCGTAAACGTATCCTGTATGATCCCTTTCTGCACTTCACTGCCGGTGGTAATGATTCCCACTTTTTTCTTCTGATAGGGAAGAATGGAAAAAATCGGTTCCGGTCCTGCAGCTTCACAGGCACGATCCATTTTTTCTTTTTCGATCACCAGTGGAATGATACGGGTTCCTGCAATCTTATTTCCTTTTTTTACCGGAAAATCTCCGTGTCTGGATGCGATCATCATTTCACCCAGACGATTGACACTGCGAAGTGCGTCACGGCGGATTTTCAAAAGACCGTCACAATCCGCAATCAGTTCAATCTTACCCTCACTTACCTCTGTCCCATGCATATGTTCTCCTGCACAGATATGATAGAGAATCTCTGCTCCTTCATTTTCATGAAGAATTCCTTCCTGTTTTTCCCAGACAAAAAGATGTTCTTTGCCAACAGAAAGAAGCACAGAGATATCCTCCTCCTGAACAACATGGCCTTTTTTAAAGAGCACGCCTTTCTTTTTGTCTTTGATGATCTGAGTAATGTCGTGACATAATACATGTCCGACTGCATCTTCTGTTCTGATTTCTTTCATTGCAGACCATCCTCTCTTTTATAATCCTGCTTTACACAATCTTGCATAAACTCCGTCTTTTGCAAGGAGTTCCTGATGTGTTCCTTCTTCCGCAATTCCCGTTTCTGTAAGGACCAGAATCCGTTTGGCATTGCGTATAGTAGAAAGCCTGTGAGCAATTACAAACGTGGTTCTGTTTTCAGACAGGCGTTCCAGAGATTCCTGAACCACTTTTTCACTCTCATTATCAAGCGCAGATGTGGCTTCATCAAAAATCAGAATCGGCGGATTTTTCAGGAACACTCTGGCAATTGAAAGACGCTGTTTCTGTCCTCCGGAAAGTTTTACGCCCCGCTGTCCGATATCGGTATCATAACCATCCGGCATTTCCATGATAAAATTATGCGCATTCGCCAGTCTTGCTGCACGAATGACCTCTTCGTCCGATGCCCCCGGTCTGCCGTAGCGGATATTATCCATAATACTTCCTGCAAACAGATAGACATCCTGCTGCACGATTCCGATCTGATCACGGAGATCCTTGAGACGTATTTTCCGGATATCATGGTCATCCAGATAAACAGCGCCTTCTGTAACATCATAAAATCTCGGAATCAGACTGCAGAGTGTCGTTTTTCCTGCTCCGGAAGTTCCTACAAGAGCCACATACTCTCCCGGCTTTACTTCCAGATTCACATTGGAAAGAACCTCTTCTTTATTATCTCCATAATGAAAAGAAACATTTTCAAAACGGATATCTCCATCCACATGATCCAGAGAAATCGCATCCGGTGCATCTTCAATATCCGGCTCGATCGCCATCATTTCCAGGAAACGGTCATAGCCGCTGTACCCGTTCTGGAATTGTTCGGTAAAGTTCACAAGCTTTGTCACCGGTTCCGTAAAGTTGCTGATATAAAGCAGAAAAGTAACCAGATCGGTGGTACCCAGTGTTCCATTCGCCAGAAAATAAGCTCCGGAAATCAGAGCAACCACTGTGATCAATGTGGTAAATGCATCCATTCCTGCATGATAGCCTGCCATAAAGCGATAGGTGACACTCTTGGAAGATACAAAGCGCTCATTTCCGCTGTGAAATTTCTCCATCTCTTTTTTTTCATTTCCAAAAGATTTCACGACACGGATTCCCGCAAGACTGTCTTCAATCTGGCTGTTAATATCTGCAATGCGTGCACGGTTTGCTTTAAAAGCGTTTTTCATCTTTGCATTATAAACCAGTGCATAAATCAGCATAATGACCACCACACCAAAACAGATGACGGCCATTTTGGGGTTTACATTGCAGAGAATGATCATGGCGCCGATCAGCTTGATTACAGAAATAATAATATCCTCCGGACCATGATGAAGTAGTTCACTGATGTCAAAAAGGTCGCTGGTGATTCTGGAAAGCAGATGTCCTACTTTCTGGTTATCATAAAATGCGAAAGAAAGTTTCTGGTAATGGTTGAAAATCTCATTTCGCATATCGCGCTCAATATAGGTTCCCATCATATGTCCATAATAAGTGATAAAATACCGGCTTAACAGCTGTACCAGAATCAGGCCGATCATGACTGCTCCGATCCGGAAGATCACATGCTGTGCCTGATCTGCCCCCATCGTTCCAACCTGATTCATAATATATCGAACCAGAAGCGGAATGATCAGGGATACTGCGGCTCCCAGCATGGCAAAAAACAGATCCCAGAAAAACAATGCTTTATACGGCTTATAATAACCTGCAAGAAGTTTCAGCCGGTTTTCTTTTTTCTTCCGTTGTTCCATAATTTCCTCCTGTATAGGATTTCACCTATTCATACAGGGTTCATTATAACCCTGTCCGGTAACTTTTGTCAAAAGAATCTAACCGGAAATCTGTATGAAATATTTCTGAGAAAAACGTCAAAAAAGACTCATAAAAGAGCCTTTTTCCACATTTTCTTCAGACAATGTCCATATGTAGCTTTTTCCACTGATTTTGCGATAAGAATACGGATTCTCCCAAGTTCACGGCCCTCTGCCAGATAAATCACCTCTCCGGCAGTCTCTCCTTTTTTCACCGGCGCCTGCAGTGTTTCCGGAAGATTCCGTTCTTTTTTTACTTCTGTAAGAGTCGTTCCATCCGTACTCAGATATTGAAACTGTCCTTCGTATTCCAGGGACACCGTATCTTCCATTCCACTTTTTACAGGCAATTCCGGCAGGGTCTCAGGCGTTTCATCCACATAAAGGCTGCATTTCGAAAATCCGTAATTCAGCATCGCCGCTGCATCCTTCATTCTGCTTTTGGAATCGTCTGCAGTCATCACCACAGAAATCAGCGTAATCCCATTTCTGACTGCCACTGCAGACAGACAGAACTTTGCAAAACTGGTGCTGCCCGTCTTCAGCCCCACGCAACCGTCAAATGCACGAAGAAGCTTATTGGTGTTCGTCAGTCCAAACTCACTGGTCCCCTGCCTGGTCACATGGGTCATGGTATCCATCCAGATGGACGAATACTCCAGAATTTTGGGATATTTTGTGATCAGTTCCCGGCTCATAACTGCGATATCTCTTGCAGTCGTATAGTGATCCGCGGAATCCGTCAATCCGCAGCAGTCCACAAAATGGGTATTTTCCATCCCAAGACCGGCTGCACGTTCATTCATCTGACGTACAAATTCCTCTTCACTTCCCGCAAGGTGTTCCGCCATAGCCACACTGGCATCATTCCCGGATGCGATAACAATACATTTGATCATAGTCTCCACATTCTGTGTTTCCCCTTCTTCCAGAAACACCTGAGAACCTCCCATGGATTTTGCATGCGCACTTGTGGTTACCAGATCTTCCATCTTAAGCGTTCCCTTTTCCAGAGAATCAAAGATCAGAAGCAGAGTCATGATTTTTGTGACACTTGCCGGACTTCGTCTGGTATCCGCATCCTTTTCAAAAATAACCGTTCCGGTCTGCGCCTCCATCAGCAATCCGGACGGGGCACTGATCAGTGTCTGTCCGTTATCCGTATTTCCCTGCTCTGCAGTCTGCAGGATTTCATTTTCCTGATACAGAACCGGTGCTGCCTGCACAGCAGAACCGGCTGTCAGGCTGATCATCAACAGCAGAGAACAACCTCTTTTTTTCCATTTCCCGCTCATAATGTTCTCCCGATATTTGGCTTCTATTCTATTGTAAAATGCTCACGGGAAAAATATGTCTGTATATTTGTAATTTCGAAAAATCAAAGCAGCGGAGCCAGAAGTCTGAGAATACTCTGTGTTGTCCGTACAACAATATTTCTTTTTCTGCAGAATTCCAGATCCACAGGACGGCAGTAATCCATAGTTTCTTCAAAATCCGCAAGAATCTCTTCAATCACTTTATTTCTGTACATCCAGACACCATCCTCAAAATGCAGATACAGGCTTCTGTAATCCAGATTGATCGTACCCACAACCGCAACCTCATCATCACAGACAAAGGATTTTGCATGAAGAAATCCGGGCTGATATTCGTATATTTTCACTCCTGCTTCCAGAAGCTGTTCATAGTAGGACTGTGTCAGCAGAAATACCATTTTTTTATCCGGAATTCCCGGCGTCATAATCCTTACGTCCACGCCGCTCTTTGCTGCAAGGCACAGCGCTGTCATCATCTCATTATCAATGATCAGATAAGGAGTGCAGATATACACATAATCTTTTGCACGGTTGATGATATTCAGATAAACATTCTCTCCAACAACTTCCCGGTCAAGCGGTGAGTCACAGAAGGGCTGAACAAATCCGTCACTCTCAAAAGGTTCCGGGTGATACTTATGAGGAAGATATTCCTCAAAATTCCATGTCTCTTTTCCACTGCTCAAGGTCGTCCACATATCCATGAACATTGCCGTCATATTCCATACTGCATCGCCTTTCAGCATAACAGCAGTATCCTTCCAGTGGCCGAAACGTTCCCGCTGATTAATGTATTCATCTGCAAGATTAATACCGCCGGTAAAGCCTGTATGACCGTCAATAACGCAGATTTTACGGTGATCACGATTATTCTGGATAATATTCAGAATCGGCCGGAAACGATTAAATACCTTGCACTGAATCCCCTTTTCGATCAGAGTTCTGTCATATCTGTGAGGCAGAGTCGTCAGGCACCCGAAATCATCGTAGAGAAGTCTTACATCCACTCCCTCTTTTGCCTTTCGTTCCAGGATGTCCAGTATCGTCTGCCACATCACGCCATCATTGATGATGAAGTATTCGATAAAAATAAAATGCTTCGCCTGTTCCAGTTCCCGGACAAGAACCGGAAACATATCATCTCCTACCTGAAAATACTCTGCTGTCGTATGCTCATGTACCGGAAAGCCGGAAAGCTGGCTGATATAGCGTGACTGGGCCGCCGCAGAAAAATCCTCTTCTTCCAGTCGTTCCATGATTCCGGAATCCTGTTCCATATATCCCAGACTTTCGTTCTCGATCGTTTCGTATCGTTTCTGAAACGCATTGGCAATTCTGGAATTACCGAACAAAAGATACAGCACCAGTCCAAAAGCTGGGACAGTCATGATCAGAAGCGTCCATCCCAGTTTATAGGAGGGATTGATATTTTTATTCACAATCCACAGAACCACAAGAATACTTACAACCCGGATTCCAATAGAGAAGTACTGGGAATATGCGGCCAGTTTCCACACCGTGATCAGAATCCATCCCAGCTGAACCAGCAGGGCAACCGCCACATAAAAGATTCTATTAAATAGAAGTTTCATTAATTTTTTTAATGTTGTCAGGATAAAATTCATATTTTTTCTTACTTGTCCCCATCATAAAAATCCCTGACGGACCCGTCAGGGATTTTCTGCGCACAATTAATTATATTTACGTTTTCTTGCGGCTTCAGATTTTTTCTTACGACGAACGCTTGGTTTCTCGTAATGCTCTCTCTTGCGGATTTCCTGCTGAATACCTGCTTTAGCACAGCTTCTCTTAAATCTGCGAAGAGCGCTATCTAAAGTCTCGTTCTCTTTTACGATTACATTTGACATAGACTCACACCTAACCTCCCTCCAGTTGTAGATTGTGCTTAAATACAACTGTCTGGGTATTTTTCTTGCACGAGTGTTATTATATATCATTGCGCTGGCATTCGTCAACAACTTTTGGTTTTTTTTAGAAAAAAACTTTCCCTGCTGTCATACCCCGCAAAATTCTGTTTTTATTTGAGCTGTCCTTCCAGAATTCCTGCCACTGCATCGACTGCTTCCTGTGCTTTTTCCGGATTTTTGCCGCCTGCCTGGGCCATATTCGGACGTCCTCCGCCGCCACCGCCTACGATCGCTGCGACAGCTTTGATCAGATTTCCTGCATGTGCACCGGCCTTCTGTGCTGCATCCGTTACCATAGCAAGCAGATTTACTTTGCCGGCATTTACAGCAACCAGAACAACAACACCCTCGCCGAGTTTTTCTTTTAACTGATCACCCAGATCACGGAGACCGTTCATATCAACGCCCTCAACTTTTGCAGCAAGAACCTTTACACCCTTCACTTCTGTAACTTGATTCATGACATCGCCGAGAGCTCCCTGGGCAAGTTTGCTCTTCAGTGATTCATTTTCACTCTGGAGTGATTTCACTTCCCCCTGGAGATGTGCGATCTTATCCAGAATCTCAGATGGATTAGCCTTCAGTGCTTTTGCAGCTGCATGAAGAGCAGCCTCCTGTTTCTTATAGTATTCCAGAACACCGTTTCCTGTGAGTGCCTCTATACGGCGTACACCTGCAGCGATTCCGGATTCAGAAACGATCTTAAAAAGCATAATGGAACCGGTGTTATCCACATGCGTACCGCCACAGAGTTCCCTGGAGAAATCTCCCATGGAAACAACCCGCACTTTTTCAGAATACTTTTCACCAAACAGTGCCATAGCTCCGGATTTCTTTGCTTCTTCGATATTCATAATATCCGTACGCACATCCAGTCCTGCTTGAATCTGTTCATTGACCAGATCTTCCACTTTTGCAAGTTCTTCTTCTGTCATCGCCTGAAAATGAGCAAAATCAAAACGAAGTCTGTCCGGAGTTACAAGTGATCCCTTCTGTTCAACATGAGAACCAAGAACAGTCTTCAGGGCTTTCTGAAGAAGATGAGTAGCACTATGGTTCTTCTCTGTATCTTTACGGCCTTTTACATCAACTTTCAAAGTAACTGTCTCACCTGCGGAGATCATTCCGGATTCCATGTATCCAACATGGCCAAATTTGCCGCCGCGGAGCTTGATCGTGTCTTCTACAACAAATCTGCCGTTTGCTGTTTCGATCACACCTCTGTCACCTTCCTGGCCACCCATAGTTGCATAGAACGGAGTCTGTTCCACAAAAACAGTACCTCTCTGTCCTTCCATAAGGGAAGTTACGATTTCTTTTTCTGTGGTAAGTACAGAAACTTTTGAATCATAAGTCAGATGGTCATAGCCCATAAATTCTGTCGTAACAGTCACATCAATCTCATCATAAACAGTTGCATCAGCTCCCATATAGTTGGTTACTTCACGGGCCTCGCGGGCTTTCTGACGCTGTTCCTCCATTGCTGCATGGAAGCCTTCCTCATCCACATCATAACCTTTTTCTTCCAGGATTTCTTTTGTCAGGTCAACCGGGAATCCATAGGTGTCATATAATTTGAATACGTTTTCACCGGAAAGTGTTTTTACACCATCCTCTTTCATCTTTTCTTCCATCTCTGCAAGAATACGGAGACCCTGATCGATGGTTTTATTAAACTGATTTTCCTCGTTGGTAATTACCTTGAAGATAAATTCTTTCTTTTCTTCCAGTTCCGGATATCCGTCTTTGGATCCGCGGATCACTTCCGCACTTAATTTTGCAAGGAAAGTACCTTCGATTCCAAGAAGACGTCCATGTCTTGCAGCACGGCGGATCAGTCGGCGGAGAACATAGCCGCGTCCTTCATTGGTAGGCATGATACCGTCGGAGATCATAAATGTTGCAGAACGGATATGGTCTGTGATCAGACGGATGGAAACATCATCAAGATATGTCTTGCCGTATTCTTTGCCTGCGATCTCGCATACCAGATTACGAAGTGCACAGATGGTATCTACATCAAAAATAGAATCTACATCCTGAACAGCCACAGCCAGACGTTCCAGACCCATACCTGTATCAATATTTTTCTGTGTCAGTTCTGTATAATTGCCATTACCGTCATTCTCAAACTGGGTAAATACATCATTCCATACTTCCATGTAACGGTCACAGTCACATCCTACCGTACATCCCGGTTTGCCGCAGCCGTATTTCTCTCCACGGTCATAGTATATCTCAGAACACGGACCGCACGGACCTGCACCATGTTCCCAGAAGTTATCCTCTTTACCGAAGCGGAAAATACGTTCTGCAGGAATTCCGATCTCTTTATTCCAGATTTCAAAAGCTTCGTCATCCTCCAGATAAACAGACGGATACAGTCTGTCAGGATCCAGTCCGACTACTTCTGTCAGGAATTCCCATGACCAGTGAAGTGCTTCTCTTTTGAAATAATCACCAAATGAAAAGTTACCAAGCATTTCAAAGAAAGTACCATGACGGGCAGTCTTGCCCACATTCTCAATATCACCGGTACGGATACATTTCTGGCATGTGGATACTCGTTTTCTCGGCGGAATCTCTGCTCCTGTGAAATATGGTTTCAAAGGAGTCATACCGGCATTGATCAGAAGTACACTCTTATCTCCCTGTGGAACCAGCGAAAAGCTCTTCATGACCAGATGTCCCTTACTTTCCATGAAATCAAGAAACATCTGACGAAGTTCATTCACTCCATATTTTTTCATTGTTTTCTCCTCCTAGTATCTGTTATTTCGCATAAACTTTATTAAATTTCTTTTTACCGCGCTTAAGGACGATTCCCTCTCCCTCAAGTGTTTCTTTTGCTACCTGATATTTGATATCCGTAATCTTCTCTCCGTCAATGGATACTCCGCCCTGTTCAATGGCACGGCGTCCCTCGGAACGGGTCGGAACCAGTTCTGTCTTAACAAGAAGAGAAATCAGGTCAATACTTCCATCTGTAAAATCATCCTCGCCAAGTTCTGTTTTCGGCATATTGGCTGTATTCGCACCGCCTGCAAAAAGCGCTCTTGCACCTTCCTGTGCCTTCTTCGCTTCTTCCTCACCATGTACCAGATTGGTAAGCTCATATGCAAGAATTTCTTTGGCTTTGTTCAGTTCGCTGCCTTCCCACTTCGCCATCTCATCAATTTCCTCCAGGGGAAGGAATGTAAGAAGACGGAGACATTTAATCACATCTGCATCATCCACATTTCTCCAATACTGATAGAAGTCAAACGGAGAAGTTTTGTTCGGATCCAGCCATACGGCACCGGATTGGGTCTTGCCCATCTTCTTGCCTTCAGAATTCAGAAGAAGTGTAATGGTCATTGCATAAGCATCCTTACCCAGCTTACGACGGATCAGTTCCGTACCGCCAAGCATGTTGCTCCACTGGTCATCACCTCCAAACTGCATGTTGCAGCCGTATTTCTGGTACAGCATATAAAAATCATAGCTCTGCATGATCATATAGTTGAATTCAAGGAAAGTCAGTCCTCTTTCCATACGCTGTTTGTAGCATTCTGCAGTAAGCATACGGTTTACAGAAAAATGTGCGCCGACTTCTCTTAACAGTTCCACGTAATTCAGATTCATAAGCCAGTCGGCATTATTTACCATAAGAGCTTTGCCATCGGAAAAATCAATAAAACGTTCCATCTGCTTCTTAAAGCAGTCAATGTTATGCTGAATAGTCTCCGGTGTCAGCATCTGGCGCATATCGGTCTTGCCGGACGGGTCACCGATCATACCGGTTCCGCCTCCGAGAAGAGCGATCGGTTTGTTTCCCGCCATCTGAAGACGCTTCATCAGACAAAGAGCCATGAAATGACCTACATGCAGACTGTCTGCAGTAGGGTCAAAGCCGATATAAAAAGTAGCTTTTCCGTTATTCACCATCTCTTTGATCTCTTCTTCATCGGTTACCTGGGCAATGAGACCTCTGGCCTTCAGTTCTTCCCAAACTGTCATGTCTATTTCCTCCTGTGTCAATAAAATAGAATCCTGTGTTACAGAATATCAATCTGTATTTATTATTTCACAGGAAAATGCAGCACACTTCTCTATGAAATAATAAAGCCCGGTTCCTGTCCTTTTAGGACGAGAACCGGGTCCCGCGATACCACCTAAATTCGCAGAAGACTCGCATCCTCTGCCTCCGTAAGTGACAAATCCATCACTCAGGCACGTTAACGGGTGCCACTCCGTCGCATCCTACTGATGTTTCGGTGCGCAGCTCCGGGATGTATTCACACAAGTTCCCCATGCGCCTCTCACCTGCCGGCTGCTCTCTGTCTGTTTCCCTCATGTTACTTCTTCCCTTCCAGGCTTTTCCTTATGAAACTTCAATAAAGCAAGTATACAAATACTCATTTTATTTGTCAAGAAATTTTGCTTTCATTTTAACAACTTAATGTAAGAAAGAATCCTGTTTACACACCCGGATCAACAATCAAATTCTCTCCATCTGCTGCGGTTGTTGCCAGAGTATCGCACCGTTCATTTTCAGGATGTCCGTCATGACCCTTCACCCAGTGAAATGTTACCTGATGCGGTTCCTTCGCTTTCAGAAGGCGTTTCCAGAGGTCTGTGTTTTTGACCGGTTCATTTTTTCCACGTTTCCATCCTTTCCTGATCCATGAATCAATCCAGTGCTGGTTAAATGCATCAACCAGATATTTGGAATCGGAATAAAGTTCCACCTGGCAAGGTCTTACCAGAGCCTCCAGTCCCACAATCGCGGCCATCAGTTCCATCCGGTTATTGGTAGTCCTTACATATCCCTGGCTGAATTCCCGGACATGAAGCGTTCCCTTCTGATCCGTATAGTGGAGCACTGTTCCATATCCTCCCGGTCCGTCCGGATTTCCTCTTGCCGCACCGTCTGTATAAATTTCTACAATCATATTTCTCTCTCCCCGTTATCGCTTGCATGTAATTTATAAGAGGACCTTTCACAGGAAAAGTCCTCTTATGTATGTAACAGCTTCTGTATATTCTTTTATAAGCTCTTTTTAATATGATCCTTTCTGCACTGTCAGATCAATCTGCCAGATATCGTTTGCGGTCTGTCATGCACTGATCCAATCTACAAAAAATGTATGATCCTTATATACAAAATACTCTACCTTGCTGAAATCAAGAGCCTGATTTTTGAAAGAAGAATTCATCATAAAATACATATAATCAAAATCAGCTTTAAAACCTTTCAGCTTTCTCGGTGTTTTATTTTTTACATAATTGTTAAATATTTTAAGTGCTTCATCTGCAGCTTTGTAAGCATTGGTTTTGTCATCCCATCTGGTGCCGTTCAGACGTTTCAGAAGTGCTCCGTCTTTAACTACCGAATACTGGGACAGGCTGCTTCCCTGATGAAGTGCCTGGTAAATTACCATACGAAGTTCAGAAGGAAACTCCTTATCCGATTTGATCGTACGGTTCAGAACACAGAGGGCAACTGCCTCCATACCGATCAGTCCCTGATTGCCTGCCTCTGAATCACAGAGTGCAGCCAGAAGGTCGCGGTCTGACAGTTTGCCGTCAGCAATACCGGCATGCTCAATGTATTCTGTTGCCATATAATAATATCTGTTGTTCTTTGTATCCAGGACTTTGACATTATTCTTATTGACGACGATCGCACTGCTTTCCGTAGCAACACCGCTGGAATTAAATACATAATGCTTGCCGCTGATTACACCGGAAGTATTGCACAGCATGACTGCATTCTTAAAATAGTACTTTTTGCCGCTCAATGTCAGCCAGCCGGTCTTGAGCTTGCCATCTGATGTGGCACAATAATATTTCTTACCGCCAACAGTCAGCCAGCCCTTCTTCTGATAACGGATGCCGCTGCTGGTATTCAGATAGTAATAGGAACCATCAATCTTCTGGATTCCTGTCAGCATCACGCCGGTACTCTTCACAAAATACCGGTAATTTCCTGCGCTGGATTTCCACCAGCCGGTCAGCATTCTTCCTGTAGACCGACTGAAATAGCGTTTCTGACCCTTGCTGTCTTTCAGCCATCCCTTGGCCATGGCTCCGGAACCGCTGGTAAAATAATATTTATATCCCTTGGAATCTGTCATCCAGCCTCTTACCATCAGACCCGTTTTGGGATCAAAATAACGGGTATTACCGGAACTGTCTTTCAGAAATCCGGTAACCATACATCCCTTTCCCTTGGTAAAATAACGAATCAGCTTGCCGGAACTGTCTTTCTGCCAGCCCTTCAGCTGAACACCTGTCTTTTCATTAAAATAATACTTCTTTCCTCCGATGGTCACAAGTCCTTTGGCTTTCTGACCGTTGGACTTTATGTAGTAGGTTTTTCCATTGACTGTTTTAAATCCGGCAGTTGCAGCCTGTGCTTCTTTTGCCGCTGACGGCATCGCTGCATAAATTCCAAATACCAGAAGTGACAGAAGACATACTCTCAAAAATTTCTTCCATGTTTCTCTTTTCATACCAATTCCTCTTTCCTCTGACCTATTCTCCGTAATAATGATCATGGTGAAATAAATGCAAAAATTCCCGGATGTTTGTAACAAATGTCCGTCAAATACACCTGTGAATCACTATTTTTGTCGAAATATGTCAAAATCATTTCATGGATTACAATTTTGTTACGTATTTGTGTTTTATTATAATCGAATTGTTGATATGTGTCAACTATTTCTGTATTCACCGACTGGCTGTCCCCTTCATAGTATGGAGTGTAAAACAAATTTGGAGGATTTTTCAATGAGTGATTTGGCTGCAACAAACTGCGGATGCGCAGAAGAAAGATGCGGATGTGACAACAGATGTGGATGTGACAACAATTGTTCCAATGGTTGGGGTTCTTTCGGAAACAATAACTGCAGCTGCATTCTGTGGATCATCATTCTCTTCGCATTATGCGGCAACAACAACTGGGGCGGCAACTGCGGCGGTAACGGAGACTGCTGCTGGATCATTATTGTTCTGCTGCTTCTGTGCGGCAACGGTTTCGGCAACAACTGCGGATGCTGCTGATTTTCCGCTGAAAGAGGCAGAGGATTCTTCCTCTGCCCCTTTCTCAGCAAATCTTCCATGTTCTATTTCTTAATATTTCATAATAAATTCTTTTTTCGTTCCCTTATTTTTATAAAATTTCTTTTCTCTTTCTTTACCGAAATTGCTTATATTCTTTTTTCATCCTTTTTCATCTTCTTTTATAATCATTTTTTCTCTTTTCCCGAATATCTATTCTCTGACCTTTTCTCGCCTCTGGAATTTTCTCTTTCCTTCTTCTTCAGACATTCCAGATCAATCTCATATATGGTATTTCCGTCAATAACCAGTCTGTGCTTACTATCTTTCGTACTGCTTTCTTTCCAATTATGATTTCCCCTATCCTGTTCATTTGTATTGCGCTCTTTCGTATTGCTTTCTTTCGCATTCTGTCCTTTCGCATTCTGTCCTTTTGTATTCCTTTCTTTCGCATTCCGCTCTTTTGTATTCCTTTCTGCTCCATGATTCCCCATATTTCCCCGCCTCCGAAAAAGATTTCCTTTGATATCATATGTCAGGACATCCCCGGCTGTCATACATTATGAATAAAACTCATAATCATAAAAAGGAGGCTCCCATGGCATCAAATGAAATCCCCGCCGAAGAACCGGATTCTATCAGCCAGACTTTTCTTGATCAGATGGTCAGCACCGACCGCGGTCAGATGCTGAAAGCTGCCATCCCCTATCTGCCGCCTTCCGGACGCCGGATGGTGTCCCTGTATACAAAGGCTCAGGAATTTGCAAATACAGTTTCACTTTTTTCCGGAAACAGTAATGAAGTAGAGATATGTTCCGCACCTGCACAGGATACTGATCCTCTTGCCATGCTGCAGGATATCCGGAGATACTGTTACGGAGAAAGCCGCAGGAATATGGATCAGATCATCAATATGATGGCGCTTGTCCAGATGATGCAGATCATGCGGGAATAACGCTGCTGTTTCAAGAGATCATTCCACAGATGCCGGATGATCTGACAGTTCTTTATCAGATGTAAAGGAGAGGAATTTTATGGATGAAAAAAACGGTGACTGGAAAAATAATCCCAGACTGAACGGTATGGACAAAAACAAGCTGGACCTCTTACAGAGTCTTGCTGAACAGGGAAACGGAAAAAGTGCCTCAGATATGCTGCCTTTTCTCATGAGTGCCGCCGCACAGGGAAAAAGCAAAGGTCTCAATTTTTCCTCCCAGGAAATTGACACAATCATTGAAGTACTGAAAATGGGAAAATCCCCTCAGGAAGCGGCCAAACTGGACCGTATTGTCAATCTCATGAAAATGATACACTGATCATAACCTTGTTTCGTCAGGATCCGGTTCCTATACAGGAAAGAACCCTGCACGAAGTACTTTCTTATACAGGAAAACGAAAAGCACTTTCCTGTAATAGAACATGGACGAAACAAGAACGAACGAAAATAAGGACTCCTGCCCGGGAACCGGGATTGATAACCCGAAGTCCGTGCAGGAGTCCTTATTTCCGTTTTCCATACCTTATTTTCCCAGAGCGTGTTTGAACATTGCTTTCCCACAAAGTGGGGCGTGCATATGATGGAAATGAATTTCCAAACATGCTCTAATACATCTTTCTAATGCATTCTTTCTGCCGCATATTTTATGCTAAGCTTTATGGCTGACGCCTTCCAGCATGCATTCACGCAAAAATGCCAGTGCATGAGCAGTTGTCTGTTCTCTGATCTTCATGCGGTTTCCGGTGAAATGAAATTCTCTTGTAATCACTTTTCCATTATAACAGCATCCCATAAATACGGTTCCTACCGGTTTTTCTTCTGTTCCGCCTCCCGGTCCCGCAATGCCGGTAATCGAAAGACAGATATCCGCTTTTGCAAAGAGACACCCGCCTTTTGCCATTTCCTTTGCGCATTTTGCAGAAACAGCACCTTCTGTTTTCAGCGTTGTTTTCTTTACACCAAGGAATTTCCGTTTGGCACGGTTACTGTATGTAACAAATCCATGGCCAAAGACTTCCGATGCTCCGGGAACATTCACAATTCTGGATGCCACAGCACCGCCGGTACAGGATTCTGCCAGAGCAAGAGTCAGACCCTGGTCTTTCAGCATATCCACCACTGCTTCTTCCAGCGTTTTCTGCTCATCTGTGGCAAAGATATTTTTCCCGAAACGTGTTTTCAGTTCATGTACGACCGGCTTGATCAGTTTGCGGCACTCTTTCTCACTGTCGGCCTTGGCGGTGATGCGCAGGTGCACCTCACCAGTTTTGGCATAAGGTGCAATGGTAGGATTTGTCTGATTTTCAATCAGATCCTGAATTTCTTCTGCCACCTGGCTTTCTCCGATACTGCAGATCTTTACCATCTGAGAATAGATAATCTCCGGTTGTTTTCTGCGAAGATACGGAAAAACCTCTTCCTCGAACATAGGCTTCATTTCATTCGGAGGCCCCGGAAGAAGAATCGCAGTCTTCCCATCTTTCTCAATGATCAGTCCCGGTGCCGTTCCATTGTGATTGTCCAGCACAAGTGCTCCCTGAGGAACCAGCGCCTGTTTATAATTATTGGCAGTGATTCTTCTCTGGGAATTGTTTTTTTCGTATTGCTTCAGGTAGGCTTCCAGAAGTTCGCGGCTGTGGGGATCCTCCACAAGCGGCAGGCCCATCACTTCAGCCGTTACTTCTTTTGTCAGATCATCTTCTGTAGGTCCCAGACCTCCGGTAAGAATTACAATATCGGAACGGTCAAGGGCTGTTCTGACAGTTGCTTTCATCCGTTCCTCATTATCACCGACGACCGTCTGATAATAAACGGAAAGTCCCAGCTGCGCACATTTTTCTGAAAGATATGCACTGTTTGTATTCACAATATTTCCCAAAAGTATTTCAGTTCCTACAGAAACCAGTTCTGTAATCATAATCATCCTTCCTTTCCGGTAAGCAGATCACTCCTGCATAGACAGAACTTTTCGGTTCTGCATAATATAAGTCAGCAGAGAGATCACAGTGAGTGCCAGAGACAGCCAAATCAAAATCGTCTCGATCACATCAAAAATACCGCCAAAATTCAGTATCAGCAAAATAATCATCAGCATCTGTGAAACGGTTTTGAATTTTCCCCAGTAATTCGCTGCGATCACAACGCCATTCTCAGCAGCGATCAAACGGAATCCGCTGATAATAAATTCTCTTGCAATAATGATAATCACGATCCATGCAGGCAGCTTATCCAGCTCGATCAGACAGATCAGTGCAGAACATACCAAAAGCTTATCTGCCAGCGGATCCATAAACTTGCCGAAATTGGTTACCAGATTGTTCTTTCTTGCCAGATATCCGTCAAACCAGTCCGTAACGCTTGCCGCAATAAAAATTCCGACTGAAATATAGCGGTTTGCTTCCCCGCCCCATTCTGTCAGCATAAAAACAACAAGAAACGGAACCATGATCATTCTTGCTACTGTTAATTTATTCGGTGTATTCATCGGCCAATTCTCCTATCAAATCGTATTCCAGAGCTCCTGTCACACGCACTCTGGCAAAATCTCCTGTCATGAGCAGTTCTCCAGTCTGGATAAAGATATATCCGTCCACTTTCGGAGCATCCCCGTAGGTACGGGCAATGTATGCACTCTCTCCTGACACCTTTCCCTCGATCATAACCGTCATTTCCTGGCCAATACGGGTATTTCCCCTGTCCAGAGAAATTTCCTGCTGAAGTTCCATCAGTTCGTCCCGCCGTTCTTCCTTCACCTCTTCCGGTATCTGATCCGGCATCGCTGCTGCGGGAGTGTCTTCTTCCGGAGAATAGGTAAATACACCAAGCCGGTCAAATTCCATTTCATCTACAAACTCCATCAGCTCCTGGTGATCTTCCTCCGTTTCTCCCGGGAAGCCTGTGATCAGAGTTGTACGGAGGATCATGTCCGGAATCTCTCTGCGGAGTTTCGTGACAATTTCCCTGAGCTCCGCCTGTGTGGTTCTTCGTCCCATTCGCTTCAGTATCCTGTCACTGGCATGCTGTATGGGCAGATCCAGATAATGACAGATTTTCTTCTCTTCCTTTATCACCCGGATCAGTTCCTCATCGATTTCCTCCGGATAGCAATACAGCACACGGATCCAGCGGATACCTTTTATTTTGCAGAGTTCTCTTAAAAGACGGGGCAGAGATTTTTCTCCATAAAGATCTTTTCCGTAAACTGTAGTTTCCTGTGCTACCAGGATCAGTTCTTTGACTCCCTGCTGTGCCATATCTTCCGCCTGTGCCAGAAGCCGTTCCATCGGAACACTGCGGTATCTTCCGCGAAGACTGGGAATGATACAGTACGTACAGTGTTTGTCACAGCCTTCTGCAATCTTCAGATACCCGTAATGCCCGCCGGTGGTAAGTACACGGTGTGTCTCTGTGTTCGGCAGATAATTGATATCCTTGAATTCCTGAAATCTTCTTCCGGCATCCGCTTCTTCAATTGCTTTGAGAATATCTTCATAAGATGTAGTTCCGAGTACAGCATCCACCTCCGGAAGTTCATCCAGGATTTCCTGCTTATATCTCTGCGCCATACATCCGGTGACAATCAGAATGCGGCATTTTCCTGATTTGCGGTATTCTGCCATCTCCAGAATGGTTTCTACGCTTTCTTCTTTTGCATCATTAATAAAACAGCAGGTATTGATGATAATTGCCTCTGCCTGTTCTTCTTCATCTACGATTTCGTGCCCGTTCTTAGTAAGAAGACCGAGCATTTCTTCGGAATCCGACAGATTTTTGTCGCATCCCAGGGAAACAAAAAATATTTTCATAATTTCTCCTAATGCGCATAAAGGCTGCTTCAAGCAGCCTTTGTATTTTTATGCTTCTTCAGTTGTTTCTGTCTCTTCTGTTACAGTCTCTGCTGTTTCTGCTGCTGTTTCTTCTGCTGCAGTTTCCTCTGCAGTCACCTCAGGAGCAGTTTCCTGTGCAGTCTCTTCTTCCGGTGCTTTTGGAATAATTTTAACCTTGCCCTTGTAGAATTCGTCAATGGCTACAGAAAGCGGTTTTTTACCTGCTGCTCCCTCTACCATCGGTTCTGCTCCGCCAATAATCTGACGTGCGCGCTTGCTGGTAGCAAGTACCAGAGAATAACGGCTGTTCAGCATAATGGTGTTATCGTCTTCCTCACTGTTGTTATTGATTGCCTGAATCAATTCTGAATAAGATGGATGTATCATGTATATGGTTCTCCTTTCCTGGGCTGTACGCCTCTGTAAACTTTCTGTCATTTATTTGGAAAGAGTCTTTTATCATCAGCACTCAGATGATAAAGGCTCTGGATTCCTCTTTGATCTGCCTGATAAAATCAGTATTTCTGTTCATCCGGAAATGTTCGCTCTGGATAATCTCATGCATTCTCTCTACACATTCCTCCAGATCATCATTCACCAGAACATAATCATAAGCGTCCATTCCTTCTGCTTCTTCTGCAGCTCTGCTCATCCTGGAAGCAATTACGTCCGCTTCTTCCGTCCCTCTTCCTTCCAGACGTCTTTTCAGTTCCTCCACGGTAGGAGGAGTCACGAACACAAGAAGTGTTTCCGGATTTCTTTCTTTTACTTTCATGGCACCCTGAATCTCAATCTCAAGGATTACATCCTTGCCTTCTGCCAGTTTCTGTTCTACATAGGAACGGGGTGTTCCGTAATAATTATCCACATATCTGGCATATTCAATCAGCGCATCCTCCCGGATCAGCTGTTCGAACTCTTCTTTTGTGCGGAAAAAATACTCTCTTCCGTCTTCCTCGCCGGGACGCGGTAATCTGGTGGTAACAGAAACAGAAAGCGCATAATTATCATAGCGTTTCAGAAGTTCCTTCATCACTGTACCTTTTCCCGCACCGGAAAAACCGGATACTACTACCAGGATTCCCTTATTATTCATGTCCTTCTCCCCTGTCTTCAAAATCATATGCTTCGCCAAAACGTCTGGCTATGGTCTCCGGCTGAAGAGCGGAAAGTATCAGATGGTCATCTGACATCACGATCACAGCCTTTGTCTTCCGTCCCTGCGTCGCATCCACAAGGGAATTGCTTCCCTTGACACTCTGCACCATTCGTTTTACAGGTGCGGCATCAGGACTTACCACGGCCACAATTTTGTCTGAATTGACAACGTTGCCGAATCCAATATTAATCAGCCTTGCCATAACGCTTCTCTCCCGTCATTCAATATTCTGGATCTGCTCACGGATTTTTTCAATTTCTGTTTTCAGATCAATTGCAATATTGGATATTGTCAGATCATTGGATTTGGATAAGATCGTATTGGCTTCCCGGTTCATTTCCTGTGCAAGGAAATCCAGCTTCCTGCCGACACTCTCGCCTTCGCTGAGGATCTTCTCCATATTTCTGATATGGCTGCGGAGACGTACTGTCTCTTCATCATTGCAGATTTTGTCCGAGTAGATGACCACTTCCGCTGCGATCCGACTGTCATCGATCTGTGTCTCCTCCAGAAGTTCATGCACCTTTGCCTCAAGCTTCTCCCGGTATGCCTGTACCACTTCCGGTGAACGTTCTTCCACAAGACTTACCTTTTCGTCCAGTCCATGAAGTTTTCCTATCAGATCAGCCTTTAAATTCTCACCTTCACGGCTTCTTGTCTCCACAAATCTGGTACACGCCTCTCTGAGAGGTTCCTCCAGGAAAGACCACAGCTGTTCTTCATCCACAGACTGTTCTTCCATGGTCAGAACTTCCGGACATCTGGAAAGCGTCGACACTCTGACATCATTCTCCAGACCGAACTGCTCCTCCATTTCCCGGAAATAATGAAGATATTCCCCTGCAAGCTCACGATTATACTTCAGTGATACACGGTTCAGAGTGTAATCTTCACAGGTGATAAATACATCCACCTTTCCCCTCTGCATGTATTCTTTCATCAGGCTGCGGATATTACCTTCCAGAAAACTGAGTTTCTTCGGCATTTTGATATTCAGATCAAGATACCGGTGATTGACAGATTTTAACTCGACGGTAATTCTCCGTTCCTCTGTTACTACTTCGGCTCGTCCGAAGCCTGTCATACTTTTTATCATATGTTTTCCCACTTTGCAAATAGATTTTCAATTACTGCACTCTGGAAATCTTCCTCGCAGTAATCTTTTTACAGTTACCGCTCACTCCGTTCACAGTAACTCTTTACATACAGATTCATTATAGTTCATTCTAAAACCCTAGTCAAATCCTTTTTTTATATGTTATAATATTCACCGAAATAATTTTAAGGAGATTTTAATCATGGCATTTGATGGAATTACCATTGCTGCAATGGTTCAGGAATTAAACAGATATTTAAACGGGGGACGTTTTAACAAGATCGCCCAGCCGGAAGCGGACGAGCTTCTCATCACAGGCAAAGGCCCATTGGGACAGTGCAGGCTCCTCATGTCCGCCAGCGCCTCTCTTCCGCTGATCTACTTTACACAGAAAAACAAAGTCAGCCCGCTTACCGCCCCCAATTTCTGTATGCTTCTGCGCAAGCATATCGGAAGTGCCCGGATCTCGCGCATCAGCCAGCCCGGCCTGGAACGTGTTGTGGAATTTGAGCTGGAACACCTCAATGAACTTGGCGATCCGTGCAAAAAAGTCCTGATCATGGAGCTGATGGGCAAACACAGCAACATCATTTTCTGCGACGACAAACGTATGATCCTGGACAGCATCAAACATGTTTCTTCCCACATGAGTTCTGTAAGAGAAGTCCTCCCCGGCAGAGAATACTTTATTCCCCAGACTCAGGAGAAGCTGGATCCTCTCACCGTTTCGGAAGAAGCTTTTCTGGAAACCGTATGCAAAAAGCCCTGCAACATTTCCAAAGCGCTTTATTCTTCTCTGACCGGCCTGAGTCCTGTCATTGCGGAAGAAATCTGTTTCCGAGCCTCCATTGACGGAAGCGAGGCAGCGCTTTCTCTTGACGAGACTGCCGGAATTCATCTGTACCACACATTCCAGAGGCTTATGGAACAGATTGTAAAAGGAGAATTTACCCCGAATATCATCTACCGGGGAGACGAACCTGTCGAATATTCTGTACTGCCTCTTACTCAGTATGGTTCTGAATATCATTCCAGAACTTTCGACAGCGTTTCCTCTATGCTGGAAACTTATTATGCATCCAAAAATACCATCACCCGTATCCGGCAGAAATCTTCTGACCTGCGCCGGATCGTTCAGACTGCACTGGAACGCAACCGCAAGAAACTGATTCTCCAGGAAAAACAGATGAAAGACACTGACAAAAAAGACAAATACAAGATTTACGGAGAACTGATCAACACTTACGGTTACGGTCTGGAAGAAGGATGCAAATCCTTTCAGGCGCTGAATTATTATACAAACGAAGAAATCACCATTCCTCTCGACCCCACGCTTACTCCTGCCGAAAATTCCAAAAAGTATTTTGAACGATACGGCAAACTGAAGCGTACAGAAGAAGCGCTTACGGAACAGATTGCAGACACGCAGAGTGAGATCGAACATCTGGAATCCATTTCCAACGCACTGGATATCGCGGTTGCAGAAAGTGATCTTTCCCAGATCAAAGAAGAGCTCACAGAATACGGCTATATCAAAAAGCATTATTCCGGAAAAAAAGGACAGAAAATGCAGGCGAAATCCAAACCGTTCCATTATATTTCCAGTGATGGCTTCGATATTTATGTAGGAAAGAATAATTATCAGAACGATGAACTTACCTTTAAGTTTGCAACAGGAAACGACTGGTGGTTCCATGCAAAAAAAATGGCCGGTTCTCATGTAGTGGTAAAAACCCGTGACGGGGAACTGCCTGACAGGACATTCGAGGAGGCAGGAAGACTTGCCGCTTATTATTCCAAAGGCCGAACCGCCCCAAAGGTAGAAATCGATTATATACAGAAGAAACATGTAAAGAAACCCGGTGGAGCCAAACCCGGATTTGTGGTATATTATACCAACTATTCTCTGATGGCTTCACCGGATATTGAAGGTCTGAAAGAATCAGACTGAGAAAGGAGTATATTTTATGAGTATTCTAAATGTCGAGCATCTGACCCATGGTTTTGGGGACAGAGCGATTTTTAATGATGTTTCTTTCCGTCTTCTGAAAGGCGAACATATCGGACTTGTCGGTGCAAACGGCGAAGGAAAATCCACGTTTTTGAATATTGTCACAGGCAAACTGATGCCTGATGAAGGCAAAATCGAATGGGCCAAAAATGTGCGCGTAGGCTATCTTGACCAGCACACGGTGCTGAAAGAAGGAATGACCATCCGCGATGTGCTGAAATCCGCTTTTTCCTATCTCTTTGAACTGGAAGAAAAGATGAATCAGATCTGCGATTCCCTTGGTTCCGCTTCTGAGGAAGAAATGATGGATATGATGGACGAGCTTGGAACCATCCAGGATACCCTTACCATGCATGATTTCTATGTCATTGATGCCAAAGTGGAGGAAGTTGCAAGAGCCCTTGGACTTCTGGATATCGGGCTTGAAAGAGATGTGACAGACCTAAGCGGCGGTCAGCGTACTAAAGTACTGCTCGGCAAGCTTCTTCTGGAAAAGCCGGACATTCTTCTTCTGGACGAGCCGACCAACTATCTGGATGAAGAACATATCGCATGGCTGAAACGTTACCTGATTGATTACGAAAATGCCTTCGTGCTGATTTCCCATGACATTCCGTTTCTGAATGAAGTGATCAATCTGGTGTATCATATGGAAAATCAGGAGCTGAATCGGTATGTCGGTGATTATGATCATTTTCAGGAAGTATATGCAGTAAAAAAAACACAGCTGGAGGCTGCTTACCGACGTCAGCAGCAGGAAATCAGCGAACTGAAAGATTTTGTTGCCCGGAATAAAGCCAGGGTTTCCACAAGAAATATGGCCATGTCCCGCCAGAAAAAGCTGGATAAAATGGATGTGATTGAACTCGCTGCCGAAAGGCCAAAGCCGGAATTTCATTTCAAACAGGGACGCACCCCAGGAAAATATATCTTTGAGACAAAAGATCTGGTCATTGGGTACAACGAACCTCTGTCCAAACCTCTCTCCCTCTCCATGGAGCGCGGACACAAAATTGCTCTGGTAGGTGCCAATGGTATCGGAAAAACCACGCTTCTTAAAAGCATTCTCGGACTGATTCCTTCCCTGAAGGGTTCCTGTGAGCTTGGTGATAATCTTCAGATCGGATACTTTGAACAGGAAGTAAAAGGGGACAATAAAACCACATGCATCGATGAAATCTGGGCAGAATTTCCTTCCTACACCCAGTACGAAGTACGGTCCGCACTTGCCAAATGCGGTCTTACCACCAAGCATATCGAAAGTCAGGTGCGCGTGCTGAGCGGCGGCGAACAGGCCAAGGTTCGTCTTTGCAAACTCGTCAATAAAGAAACCAATGTTCTTCTTCTGGATGAGCCTACAAACCATCTGGATGTAGACGCAAAAGACGCGCTGAAAGAATCACTGAAGGAATATCGCGGAAGTATCCTGCTGATCTGCCATGAACCGGAGTTTTATCAGGATATTGTTTCCGATGTGTGGGACTGCAGCAAGTGGACCACAAAGGTTCTGTAAATAAAACTGCTGACACTTTTTTGATAAGGGCTCTTCGCTATCGGGGAAAAGCATCTCAATAAAAGTGTCAGCTGTCTTCCATTCAAATTCTATATAAATTCACTTCACAGTGCTGCGATTGTCTGAAGAGTTCCCCCTATCACCCGCATAGTTACAGCGTGTCTCACGGATTGCCTGCAAAATCACGGTACGCGCTTCTTTTGCTTTCGCAACATCCATATTCTCCACAGATTCCAGCGGATACTCCATACCAAGTTTTTCATATTTCACTTTTCCCATGGTATGATAGGGAAGAATTTCCAGCCCTTTCAGATTGCGGTACTTTCCGATCAGATGTCCAAGACGGATCAGGTGATCTTTTCCATCTGTAATTCCAGGAACGACTACATGGCGTACAATCATGGGGATTCCGGCTTTTTCCAATGCATCGGCAAACTCCAGAATATGCTTCTGACTCTGCCCCGTCAGTTTTTTGTGCTCCTCTTCTGTACTGTGCTTAAAATCCAGAAGCACCAGATCCACACAGGAAAACAGTGCCTGAAACTCTTTGTCTCTGCTTTTCCTGTAAACAATTCCGGAAGTATCCAGACAGGTATGAATCCCCTCTTCTTTTGCTTTCCGGAAAAGTTCCGTAAGAAACGAAAGCTGCAAAAGCGGTTCACCTCCGGTAGCCGTAATTCCGCCAGTCCTGTAAAAAGCCTGATTTCTGCGATATTCTTCCAACAGCTCTTCTGCTGTCGTTTCCATACCGCCGTCCGGCATCCAGGTATCCGGATTATGACAGTACAGACATCTCATCGGACACCCCTGAAAAAATACCACAAAACGAACTCCGGGACCGTCAACGGTCCCGAAGCTCTCTGTGGAATGTATTCTGCCTTTTAAACACTTTTGTTCCGTATGCATCTCTTACATTCCTTCCCTTTTATCCATTACAGTTCCATCTGGTTATCCTTTGCATTTCTTCTGACTTTCTTACATTCCTTCGTGGAAAGTTCTGGAGATAACCTCATCCTGCTGCTCTTTTGTTAATTTGTTAAAATTCACCGCATAACCGGATACACGTACTGTCAGCTGCGGATATTTCTCCGGATGAGCCTGTGCATCCAGAAGAGTATCTTTGGTAAATACATTCACATTCAGGTGATGACCGCCTTTTTCTGCATATCCGTCAAGTAAATTTACAAGGTTGTCAATCTGTACGTCACTGATATTCATAATATGTTTTCTCCTTTCTTTTCTGCCCTCGAAGCTTTCATTTCTGTACCATTTTTATCGTTCCAATATCTTATCGAAATCTGATTGATTTTTATATTCATCTATTTTTGTATCTTTTCTTTTTTACATTGCTCCGTATCGATACGTTCAGTCTTTCTTCCGGTATTCTTTACTCTGCATCTCTCTCATCCGGCATATTCGGTTCGCAGCATGCGCAGTCCGGATCCAGTTCAAAGGTGATATCATCGAAGAAAATGGCATCATCTTTGCCAAGGGCTCCCGGAATAATGGAGAATGTATTGGAAATACCATCCTGCGCATCCTTAAACGGCAGCTTGGAAACGGAACTGAGAGATGCAACGGCTCCATGGCTGTCTCTGTGATGCATTGGATTTGCACCAGGTGCAAACGGCTGTCCTGCTTTTCTTCCATCCGGTGTGGAACCGGTATTTTTTCCATATACCACATTGGAGGTAATCGTCAGAATAGAAGTAGTCGGAATACCGCCTCTGTAGGTATGATTTCCCTTTATATAATGCATAAACTCATGGACAACATCGTATGCGATCTCATCTACGCGGTCATCATCATTTCCATATTTTGGAAAATCACCTTCTACCACATAATCTACGACAATCCCATTCTCATCACGAATGGTTTTTACTTTTGCATACTTAATCGCAGACAGAGAATCTGCCACTACAGAAAGCCCTGCAATACCGGTCGCAAACCAGCGGGTTACTTTTTTGTCATGAAGAGCCATCTGGATTCTTTCGTAACAGTATTTATCATGCATGTAATGAATAATATTCAGAGTATTTACATAAACACTTGCCAGCCACTTCATCATATCATGGAATTTTTCCATCACTTCCTCATAATCCAGATATTCGGATGTAATCGGACGATATTTGGGGCCAACCTGTTTCTTGCTCACTTCATCTACACCGCCATTGATCGCATAAAGCAGACATTTTGCAAGGTTCGCGCGCGCACCGAAGAACTGCATTTCCTTACCCACACGCATGGAAGATACACAGCAGGCAATCGCATAATCGTCGCCATGAGTCACGCGCATCAGGTCATCATTCTCATACTGAATAGAAGAAGACATGATGGAAGTCTTTGCACAGAAACGTTTGAAGTTCTGCGGCAGTCTGGTAGACCAGAGAACTGTCAGGTTCGGTTCCGGAGCAGTTCCAAGATTTTCCAGAGTATGAAGATAGCGATAGGACATTTTTGTTACCATAGAACGTCCGTCAATTCCCATACCTCCAATGGACTCTGTTACCCATGTCGGATCACCGGAGAACAATGCATTGTATTCCGGAGTTCTTGCAAATTTCACAAGACGAAGCTTCATAATAAAATGATCAACAAACTCCTGGATTTCCTCTTCTGTAAACGTTCCGTTTTTCAGGTCACGTTCTGCATAGATATCAATAAAAGTAGACGTACGGCCCAGAGACATAGCTGCTCCGTTCTGCTCCTTAATCGCTGCAAGATAACCAAAATACAGCCACTGAATTGCTTCCTGCACATTTGCTGCCGGTCTGCTGATATCATATCCGTAAATCCGGCCAAGTTCTTTCAGCTCTTTTAACGCTTTGATCTGTTCAGAAAGCTCCTCACGTTCTCTTGTAACATCAGAGTACATGATAATTCTTGTGGTATCTTTCTGTTTCTGTTTATCTTCAATCAGTCTGTCAACACCGTAAAGTGCCACACGTCTGTAATCACCGATAATACGTCCGCGTCCGTAAGCATCCGGAAGTCCGGTTATAATATGACTGGAACGGCATGCACGCATTTCCGGAGTATACGCATCAAACACACCGTCATTATGTGTTTTTCTGTGCCTGGTAAAGAATTCTACGACCTGCGGATCCACATGATATCCATTATCCTCGCAGGCTTTGATTGCCATACGGATTCCACCGTAAGGCTGCAGAGAACGTTTAAATGGTTTATCTGTCTGAAATCCGACAATTTTCTCTTTATCTTTATTCAAGTATCCCGGTCCATGGGAGGTAATGGTAGAAATAATTTTGGTATCCATATCAAGAACGCCGCCTTTTGCACGCTCTTCTTCGGAAAGCTTCATAACCTGTGCCCATAACTCTTTTGTTGCTTCCGTCGGTCCTGCCAAAAAGGACTCGTCTCCCTCGTAAGGTGTGTAGTTTTTCTGAATGAAATCGCGTACGTTGATTTCCTTCTCCCATACGCCCTCTTTAAAAGAAGTCCATTCCTGTCTCATTTGGTTCCTCCTTGCTGTTCACTGTTTTCATTGACAGCACCAATATATAGTATTGTTAAATTTTAGTCAAGCAATATATTGTACTTATTTTGATACATACCTACTATTATTGTATTAAAATAAGTACTTGAATTTTTTTATCCGAAAGAATCCAGCTTTGCAGGACTCTTTGTTATAGTTGCCATACCGTTTCTTTTTATACCGTAAGAGAAAAATTCCTTTTCAGCAAATATACTATTCAGATTTGAAATCTTTCCAGAACGTGTTTAAAACGTTCTCTAAAATTGTAAAATGTACGCCAAAATGAAAACAGAGGAACAGCGGAACAGACATATTCCGGGCAACAGAAAAAGCCCCCGTACGGGAGCTTTTCCTGAATGAACATCATCCATGTTCTGAATCTTTAAAATCTTTACTCTTCATTGCTTTCCAGCTTGCTTGCTCTTGCCTCGATTTCCTTGGCCTGAATATCATTCGGAGCCTGTTCGTAACGAGCGAACGTGTAGGAGAAATCTCCGCTTCCGCCTGTCATGGAACGAAGGTCTGTGGAATATCCATAAATTTCAAGCATTGGAACATCTGCTTCAATAATGGTATTGCCCTCATGATCAGGATTCATACCAAGCACACGTCCGCGGCGTTTATTCAGGTCACCCATAACATCACCGGTAAATTTATCCGGAACTGTTACCTTCATGGAAACGATTGGCTCCAGAAGTACCGGAGAAGCATCCATAAATCCCTTCTTGAAAGCAAGGATGGTTGCCATCTTAAATGCCATTTCAGAGGAGTCTACCGGATGATAGGATCCATCATACAGAGTAGCCTTCACACCAACTACCGGATATGCAGCCAGAGGTCCTTTCTGAACACATTCCTGGAGACCCTTCTCAACTGCCGGGAAGTAGTTCTTCGGAACAGCACCGCCGACAACTACCTGTTCAAATTCGTATGGAGTCTCCAGATCACCGGACGGAGCAAAACGCATTTTAACATGTCCGTACTGACCATGTCCACCGGACTGTTTCTTATGTTTGCCTTCCACATCAGAATTCTTACGGATCGTCTCACGGAACGGAACCTTCGGTTTGGAAAGTTCGATTTCTACTTTGTAGCGCTCTTTCAGTTTATTTACAACGATATCCAGATGCTGGTCACCCATACCATAAAGGAGTGACTGACGGTTCGCGGAATCATTTACAACCTTCAGAGTCTTATCTTCATTCATCATTCTGGAAAGAGCCTGCGAAATCTTGTCTTCATCGCCCTTCTTCACAGCTTTATATCTCTTATAGGTATATGGTGTGGAAATCAGAGTCTTCGGATACAGAATCGGATTTGTCTTGGTTGCAAGGCTGTCACCGGTCTGTACGCTGTTCAGTTTTGCAATGGCACCGATATCACCTGCATGAAGCTCCGGAACTTCAATTGGTTTGGAACCTTCCAGAACATACAGCTTGTTCAGACGTTCTTCTTCTCCTTTTTCAACATTTAACAGAGTATCATCCGACTTGATAACACCGGAGCAAACTTTGATAAGAGAATATTTGCCAAGGAACGGATCTACGATGGTTTTCCATACATAAGCAGATTTTGCTTTTGCAAAGTCGTAATTTGCTTCATAAATTTCATTGGTCTTCTGGGAAATACCGTTGCATGCACGTTTATCCGGGCTCGGGAAATAGCCGCAGATATCATCCAGAAGGTTGGATACACCGCGAAGGTTCACCGGTGAACCCATGCATACAGGAACGATGCTTGCTTCCTGAACATTGGTAGCAAGTGCAGCGGAAACCTCTGTTACGGAGAATTCATCGCCTTCAAAATAACGGTCCATAAATTCTTCACTGGTCTCAGCTACGGATTCCATCAGGATTTCATGATATTTCTCAAGATACTCATTCAGGTATTCCGGAATATCACATTCTTCCTTTTTACCCTTGTCAATATATTTACGCCCGGCCTGTTTCACAACGTTAACATAGCCCACGAATTTGCCGTCTTCACGAATCGGGAAATGAAGAGGAGCAATCTTCTTGCCGTAAAGCTCTGTCAGTTCTTCCACAACTTTACGATAGCTGACATCGTCCACATCCATATCCGTAACAAAAATCATACGCGGAAGTTTATATTTCTCACAAAGATTCCATGCCTTCTGGGTTCCAACCTGAACACCAGCCTTACCGGAAACAACGATGATCGCTGCATCAGCAGCACCTACAGCTTCTTCTACTTCACCAACAAAATCAAAATATCCAGGAGTGTCAAGAACATTAATCTTTACCTTGTTCCATGGTACCGGAATCAGCGTAGTGGAGATAGAAAACTGTCTCTTAATTTCTTCTTTGTCAAAATCGCTGACTGTATTTCCATCCTCTACTCTGCCGAGGCGGTTTGTCATTCCTGCTAAATAAGCCATCGCCTCTGCCAATGTTGTCTTGCCGGCTCCGCCATGACCTAATAGGACTACATTTCTAATTCGGTCAGTTCTAAAAACGTCCATATGTAATACCTCCCTGTTTGTCTAATATGTCCATATTCTACTAAAAATCTCTTCAACTTTCAAGTATTTTATGAAATTTTAACAAGGTTTTTTCTGTTTTTTCTTCAAATGCATCGTTATTTTCACCGACAATTGACTTTTTTCCCCTAATCTCTTACAATAAGCTGAAGATTTTACTATAATATAGTATTATTGCGGCAGATTATCACTGCCGATTGCGAGAACTTGTTACTGGAAAGGAAGCTTACTACCCATGAAAACCATTGCTTTTATCGGTCTTGGACTGATCGGCGGTTCCATTGCCAAAGCGATCCGGAAATATCATCCGGACTATCATCTTCTGGCTTATGCCAGACATAAAGAAACACTGGCAGTAGCACTGAACAGCAATACCATTGACGCTGTCTGTGAAGCACAGGACGAACGTTATGGTTCCTGTGATTATATTTTTCTGTGCGCACCTGTGGAATACAATCTGAAATACCTGGAATATCTCAAAGAGGTCATCTCCGACCACTGTATCATCACCGATGTAGGCAGTGTCAAGGGAATCATTCATCAGCGTGTCAAAGAACTCGGAATGGAAAAATGCTTCATCGGCGGACATCCCATGGCCGGTTCGGAACGTTCCGGTTTCGCTCATTCCAGTGACCGTCTGATTGAAAATGCTTATTATATCATCACTCCGGGAGGTGAGGTAGAGCTGGAGCAGCTCACAGATTTCACAGAGCTGGTTTCCTCCATTGGTGCCATTCCCATGGTACTCACCGCTCAGGAACATGACTATATCACTGCCGGTGTCAGTCATCTTCCTCATATCATTGCCTCCGCACTTGTAAATCTGGTCAATGCTCTGGACAATGATCAGGAATACATGAAAACGATTGCTGCAGGAGGTTTCCGGGATATCACAAGAATTGCCTCCTCCTCTCCTGTCATGTGGCAGCAGATCTGTCTGGAAAATCATGAAAACATTTCCAGTGTTCTAGATGAATATATCCGTATGCTGATTCAGATCCGCTGTACCATTGATAATCAGGAAGCGGACCATCTTTATCAGATGTTTGCCAGCTCCCGGGATTACAGGGATTCTATCGATGTAACGTCCAGCGGTCCCATCAGCAAGCTTCATGTCCTGTATCTGGACATCGCTGACGAAGCCGGCGGAATTGCCACCATTGCCACCATTCTCGCCATGGATAATATCAGTATCAAAAATATCGGTATCATACACAACCGGGAATTTGAGCAGGGTGTGCTGAAAATCGAATTTTATGAAGAAGACGCCATGAAACGCGCCATTTCTCTCCTGAAAAAAAGAAATTACATTGTATACGAACGGTAGGTATCAGTTATGGAAATCAAAAAACAGACTTCTCTCCGCGGCGAAATTGCTGTACCCGGAGATAAATCCATTTCCCACAGAGCTGTCATGTTCGGTTCTCTGGCAGAAGGCACGACAAAAATCACACATTTTCTCAATGGGGCAGACTGTCTGTCTACCATTTCCTGTTTCCGGAAAATGGGAATTAACATTGAACAACATGCTTCGGAAATTCTGGTGCACGGCAAAGGACTTCACGGCCTCTGTGCTCCGGACAGCATTCTCGATGTAGGCAACAGCGGCACGACCACCCGCCTGATCTCAGGCATTCTTGCAGGGCAGGATTTTGTTTCTGAACTGAATGGCGATGCTTCCATCCAGAGCCGTCCCATGAAGCGCATTATGACACCGCTTCTCTCTATGGGGGCGGATATCACCAGCATCCGCGGCAATAGCTGTGCACCTCTCCGCATCAGCGGACGTCCTCTTCATGCCGTACATTACAACTCTCCGGTAGCTTCCGCACAGGTCAAATCCTGTGTACTGCTGGCAGGTATGTATGCGGATGGCATTACAAGTGTTACGGAACCGGTACTTTCCAGAAATCATACAGAAATTATGCTGAACTATTTCGGGGCACAGGTAACCTCTCAGGGTACCACTGCTTCCATCCATCCGGATCCTGCTCTGGAAGCAAGGGAAATCAGAGTACCTGGAGATATTTCCTCTGCAGCTTATTTTATAGCCGCCGGACTTCTCACGCCGAACAGTGAGATACTGATCAGAAACGTTGGAATCAATCCTACCAGAGATGGGATTCTTCGTGTCTGCAAAGAGATGGGAGCAGATATCACTCTCCTGAACGTCTCTCAGGACGGAGAACCGACAGCTGACCTTCTCGTTCGCACAAGCAGTCTTCACGGAACTACAGTCGGCGGCGAGATCATCCCTGCACTGATTGATGAGATTCCCATGATTGCTGTTATGGCCGCATTTGCAGAAGGAACCACCGTCATCAAAGATGCACAGGAACTGAAGGTCAAAGAATCCAACCGCATCGAGGTTATGGTGGATAATCTGAAACGCATGGGTGCGGATATCGAAGCAACCGATGACGGCATGATCATCCGGGGAGGAGTTCCCCTCCACGGTGCTGTGATTGATTCTCATCTGGATCACCGAATCGCCATGTCTTTCGCTGTTGCAGGCACCATCTGCGACGGACCGGTGGAAATCGAAGGGGCCGAATGCGTCAATATCTCTTATCCGGAATTTTATCAGGATCTGTACGGGCTGGCGCGTGTTTGAAGATTCCGAATATTCAAATTGAGAAAGGATCCTGCTTTACAGGATTCTCCGCCTGCGGCGGATTGCTTTAGCAATATAAAAACTCTCTCAGTGCTTCCGAGAGAGTTTTTTATTACCATTTTTCAGTTTCCACGAATTTCCTGGCGCATAAACCGGACATAGGCAATGGTAAATGCTGCCAGAGTCAATGCAGCCATACCTACCAGATGCGGCCATACCAGAAGCAGGCTCTGTCCCAGAGAAAGATACCCGCTAATCGCACCTACCATCTGCGACATGGTTACCACATTTACTGTACGAACGGAAGGATTCAGAATCGTGCTCACTGCTTCTGAGTAAAGATAATAAGGAGAAATCCTGTTCAGATACAGCTCACAATTATAATTGCTCATGGTATTGATAATCGCATGGTACTGGTCATTGATCGGGTAAACAGCGTTTGCAATCATACTTGCCAGAAGACTCATAAAGATTGCAAAGAAAATCCACAATGCGATGGATGCCAGTGCAGATGTAGAGGAATGCTTGCAGTAAACACTGAACAGCATCGACATTGCCAGCCAGAAACAAATATATACAATAGTATATACCAGATATACAAGAATCCGGACAAGTTCTTCTCCCGAAGGATGAATGCCCGTCTTCAGAAATCCGATTGCCCCGATCAGAACCCCTGTGGATACTACCATGATGGAAATCACCGATGCAGATGCCAGAAATTTCCCGATGATCACAGAATCCCTGTAAATTGGCTGGGAAAGCAGGCGGTTCAATGTTCCATTGTTCCTCTCGCTGTTAATGGCATCGAATCCGAAAATCAGGCCGACAAACGGTCCGATCAGACCAATGAAAGACATATAAGATGGAATGGAATTTCCGCTTGTGGTATATAATTTCAGAAAAATGAAATCACTGCTGTCGCTGATTGCATCCGACAGTCCGCTCAATGCTCCGTAAAGTCCTGCAATGGTAGAAGCCATTACCAAACACAAAATAATGACAAAACGTTTGCTGGTAATATGATCCGACATTTCCTTCCGATACAGAGCTGCCAGGCTGTGCATCCCTGAACAGTTTCCCTTTGTATTGTCAACAGACTTATCCCTGTTTCTTCTTAAGGAGATGCTTCGCATTTTTCCTGATTCCATGTTTCTCACCTTCTTTCTCACTTTCCATCTCTGCTTTTTCGAAATAACTGCTGTAAATCTCATCCAGATCTCCGCCTTTCTGTCTCAAATGGCATAAAGTATACCCATTCATTCCCAAAAAGCCCGTAATATCTTTTCTCAGATCTCTGGATGATTTTACAATAAACCTGCTTCCTTCTTTTTCGATTCCCGTTACCCCTTCCAGACCATGGATAAATCCCAGAAAACGGTCATCACAGGGGACAGCTTCTACTTCCAGAACATAATGCCCTTCTTTGACGATCTGTTTACCAAGTTCCTCAATTCTTCCGCAGGCAATCAGACTTCCTCCGACAAAAATCCCTACACGGTCACAGATCTGCTGGATCTGATACAGCTGATGTGAAGAAACCAGCACAGTTCTGCCGTCTTCTACAGAGAGTTCTTTGATCAGTTTCAGAAATTCCTTCATTCCTTCCGGATCCAGACCGAGAGTTGGCTCATCCATTATGATTACTTTGGGATCCTTCATGAGAATATCTGCAATTCCCAGACGCTGACGCATACCTTTCGAATAGGTACCGGTTTTCTGATCCGCTGCATAGGTCATTCCAACTCTCTCCAGAAGATGCTCAATCTTATTGTCAATCTCATCCTCGCTGAGACCATTCAGTCTGCCGGTAAATCTCAAATTTTCCCTCCCGGTCATATCTGCATAAAATCCCATATTATCCGGAAGGTAGCCGGTAATCCGTTTTACCTGCATGGAATTTCTCGTACAGTCCAGTCCCTGAATGGACGCACTTCCTGATACAGGTTCTGTAAGTCCAAGCAGCATCAGGATCGTTGTCGTCTTTCCTGCACCGTTTGGTCCCAAAAGTCCGAACACCTCTCCTTCCCGAATAGAAAGATTCAGGTGATTTACCGCAGTCTTATCCCCATACATCTTGGTAAGATCCTGCGTAGAAATAATAATGTCATTCTTTGCCATACTTATCGTCTCCCATACTTACGAATGATTGCTGCAAGTCCCACTACAAGGATCACAATAATCGCAATCGCAGCCACACCCCATGTTGTATGGTTTTTCACAGATACACGAAGATCTGTCTGGGCAGATGTCTGATCATTACTGATGGTAATACTTGTTACATAATCTCCGATGATCGCATCTTCGCTCGGCTGAATATAAGCTGTAATTTCTTTTGTGGTTCCGGCTTCCAGTGTATCAATAGTTGTTTCATCAAAACGCACATTCCAGTCTGTAGATGCGGAAGATGACAGCTGAAGATTATTCAGATCCACATTACCTGTATTCTGAATACTTAAAGTTACTTTTGCTTCTTCATTTGCATAGGCACTGACGCTCAAATTTCCGGTAGAAGTGCTGAGGCCGAGACTATATGTACCAATGATCGTTACTTTCAGATCCAGGTTCAGGGTTTCATTTGCGGATACTGCCGTACAGCTGATGGTATAATCTCCCTGCTCTGCTTTTTCAGACGGAGTCACTTTCACTGTAATTCCCTGGCTTGCCCCTGCGTCTACAGGAATGCTGGCTGCCTGACTGCTTTCACCGGATGGGGTAAATGTGACCTGCCATCCTTCCGGAGCATTGGCAGAAAGGCTGTAGGACTGTGAAACAGAACCATTGTTTACAAGTGTCGTATCAAAGCTGAAGCTTGTTCCGGTATCTCCCTGAAGCTCCGGATATTCTGCAGTAAAGTTGCCCTGACCTGCTTCTTCTGTAGTGACATGGATTGTCAGAGGAAGTTCTGCAACGCCATCGTCTCCGGCATCAGCCTTAAGAACCACCTGGTAATCTCCTTCCTCTGTTTCACCCGGAATCGTAAGGGAATAACTGAGAGAAGGACTGTCTTCCTTTGTCTGATTTCCAAATACATGTACACTGCTGACTTCACTGCTGCTTCCGCGGAAATATCCTTCCCAGCCTTCCGGCAGTTTTTCTGCACTCAGAGCCGCATTCATTTCCGTATCCGTTCCATTCAGAAGATACAGGGTAAAACTGCTTGTATCGCCCGGTTTTACAGAAATTCCCGGATAATCTGTACTGAGTGTCAACCCGCTGTCCGCCCTGACTATCCGCGGCGTTCCCATCAGACACATACACAACGCACACAGCATGCTGAGAACAATAAGTAATTTTTTTCTTGATGTTTGTAAGATTTCCATAATGATGTCTCCTTTTTTTCATTTGCTTTTATAAGAATATTCCATAAGTGTGTTCTTTCTATGTTCATAGTGTGTCGCAATTGTGATATATGAAAACTTTGAGACATTTGACATATTCTGGAAAATATCGTGTATTTTATCCAAAAGAAAACCGGCGGAATCATGAATATCATTTTTTTCATAACTCCGCCGGCCTTCTTCCTTTTTTTGCTCACTGTTTAATGGAAACTTCCAGATATTCGCTGGTATCCGCCGCATCTGTCAGAATTTCCGCTATACGCTCCAGTATTTCCATCATCGCATCATCTTCCACTTCAGTAAGATTCAGAATCAATCTGATGTCATCGCTCAGATTCAACAGAACATCATACAAAGCAGACAGATTCCCATCACTCTCCCCCGGCAGTTCCAGCTTTTCTGCCAGAAATTCATATACTTCTTCCGGGGCATCAAAGTCCTTTCCATTAACCGTAATTTCCTGCATTCTTTTTGCCTCCTTCCGAATAATTTGTAAATTGCAGGATACCTTATCAGTATCATAGGATTCCTGTAGCTCATTCCTGTACAGATTCTATGATAATCCAGAAAGGAGCCTGTACCTATGAAAATTCTATTTTATGGCACCAAAAATTATGACGAACAGTTTTTCCAAAAACTGCTTCCGGAATACCCCGGAATTTCTTTCCAGTTTATTGAGGCAAATCTCTGTCCGGAAACTGCGCCGCTCTCTTCCGGATATGAGGGTATATGTGCATTTGTCAATGCGGACATCGGAACAAGCGTAATAGAAATACTGTCCCGCTGCGGCATCCGCCTGATTCTCATGCGCTGTGCAGGATATAACAATGTGGATCTTGCTTCCGCACACACGCACCATATCAAAGTTCTCCGGGTTCCCGGCTATTCTCCGGAAGCCGTAGCAGAACATGCCATGGCTCTTGCACTGACTGCCAATCGTCATACACACAAGGCTTATATCAAATGCAGAGAAAACAACTTTGCCCTGAACGGGCTGATGGGCGTAAACTTCTACCATAAAACAGCAGGAATCATTGGCACCGGAAAAATAGGTCTGGCAATGGCCCGCATCTGCCAGGGTTTCGGGATGCGCGTCATTGCCTACGATCTCTATCCCGATAAAAAACTGGATTTTCTGACTTATGTTTCCCTGGATGAACTGCTGTCTTTCAGTGACCTAATCAGTCTTCATTGTCCGCTGACCGAGCAGACACACCATATGATCCGGCAGGAGACCATTGAAAAAATGAAAGACGGTGTCATCCTCGTAAATACTTCCAGAGGTGGGCTGATCAAAACCAGTGATCTGATTGCAGGAATCCGGGATCACAAATTTTTCGCCGTCGGTCTGGACGTATACGAAGAAGAAACCGCCTTTGTTTATGAGGATCTTTCTGAGCGTATTCTTCAGAGTTCCACGATTCAGCGTCTTCTGTCATTCCCAAATGTAACCATAACTTCCCATCAGGGATTCTTTACAGAAGAAGCACTAACCAATATTGCGGAAACTACCCTTCAAAATGCACAGGCATTTATGAATGGGGAAGAATTAAAAAATGAAGTAACCGGTTAAACGCAGATAAGCATGGTATTTGCATTTACAAAATACTCTGCAGATAATCCCGGCATTTCGTCAGATCAGGCACCAGAACCTGCATCTGACGGATCACCGCCGATGAATAAGCCCCGTCTTCCGGAATCCGATAGCTTTCCACGGCCGGCTCCTCCATCGCAAGCACACCCATTGCACAGCCAAGGATATCCCCATAGCTCATATCCGTAGTAAGCATGGAAAATCCTTTCTCCGCAAGTTTCAGCATGGTACCAATATCGGACTCCATGGCTTTATCCAGAGCCGCTGTCAGCACTTCTCTCTGCCGTTCTGTTCTGCGGTAATCATTATTTCCCACAGAACGGTTTCTGGCATGAATCAGTGCCTGTTCTCCATTAAGTGTATTGATTCCTTCTGTAAGATCCCAGTCCTCACGCAGCGGCTGCGGATACAGCACATTCTGATTTCTTCCGCAAATATAATCTGCTTCTTCCTGAGTCAGCTCCAGGTCAATTCCCCCCATCAGGTCGATCAGTGTCTGAAATCCCTCAAAATCCACCTCTACATTTCCATCTATGTGGATTCCGAAATCTTCCTCCATCACTTCATCCAGAAGTTCCATTCCGCCAAGCTGATAAGCGGCATTCATACGATTGTCACTGTGACCGGGAATCGGAACATAAAGATCACGCATAAAGGAAATCAGCTGCAGACAGTTTTTCTCTTTGTTAATTACTGCCAATATCATCGTATCCGAACGCTGACGATCCTGACCCCCTCTTTTGTCCTGACCGATCAGCATGATATTTACCACATCTTTTTCTTCCGGAATGTCGGCATCCGTGCTTTCTTCCTCCTGGACTTCCTGCACTTCGTCAGATACCACATTTTCTTCTGCCAGAACAGAAACAAGATTTGTACTCATACATCCTGCCGCGGCAGTCACCATCAGCAGAAAACAGACAATTGTTTTTCTCCATATGTTTTTTCTCTGTGCATTCATAGCCAGAACTCCTCTCTCCCTGTCTGCCGCGGTTTCCTTTCTGCGCAGCATGATTCGAGTCAGAATTTTTGATTTGCCTTTTTCAGCATATTGACACCAGCGATCAGAATCACAGGAAAGATAATTGCTGCCAGAAGACCGTATTTCAGATTTCCCTGGAAAATACCGGAAATACATCCCACCACAGAAGGTCCTCCCGAACAGCCGATATCTCCTGCCAGTGCAAGCAGCGCGAACATGGCAGTTCCGCCCTGGGAACAATATTCAGCAGCCAGACTGAACACTCCCGGCCACATAATTCCCACGGAAAGCCCGCAGATACCGCAGCCCACAAGGGAAAGCACCGGACTTGGAGAAAATACAGCCACGAGATAGCTCAGCACACAAAGGATACTGCTGATAGATATAAATTTTTTCAGAGGAATTTTGTCTCCTTTGATTCCATAAAAGGTTCTGGAAACACCCATCAGAATTGCAAACATACAGGGTCCTAAGAGATCCCCCATAGTCTTGGACACCTGAAGACCATTTTCCGCAAAATAGGATGCCCACTGACTCATCGCCTGCTCCGAGGCGCCGGAACAGATCATCAGGATAAAAAAGCACCAGAACAATTTCATGGAAAACAGTTTTTTTACAGGAAGGGCATTCCCCTCTTCCACCAGAACCTTGATCGGAGCACCTGCATAAACAAAGATATTGGCAATCGGAACAAGTGCCCACAGAATCGTCAGAAATCTCCAGCTTTCAATTCCGACAACACGGAAATAAACAGTGGAAAGCACAACCACCAGCACATGCCCCCAGCAGTAGAAGGCATGCAGCAGACTCATTGCTGCTGATTTTTCATCCATGGGAAGCGCCTGAACAATGGGGCTCACAAGCACTTCGATCAATCCGCCTCCAATTGCATAAATGGTGATTGCAATCAGCAGTCCGATATAGGGATTGCCCAGAACGGACGGCAGAAATCCCATTCCGATCAAACCTGCAGCCGCAAATATATGAGCCGCCAGAATCGATACTTTGTATCCGATTTTTTCCACATATTTTGCCGCCAGTATGTCAATAACCATCTGTGCTGCAAAATTATAAGTTACCAGAAAACCAATCTGTGCTACTGTAATGCTGAATTCCTTCTGAAATGTCACAAACAGCAGCGGTGCCAGATTATTTACAATTGCCTGGGTAATGTATCCCAGATAACTGGCATATAATGTTCTTTTATATTTTCTCTTCATCGTCTCTCCCTCAAATGATCTGATCCATCGTTTTCGAAATAACTGCATCAGATAACTTTCCTGTTTTTTAACTGCACATGATGAAAAAGTCTCAGTACAGCACCATCATATTAATACAATTGTTCAAATGTTTCGTAGTGATCTTCTGAATAGAAAATCAGGCCGTCATTGGAAAAAACAAGTCTTTTCTCTCCCCGTGCCCCGCCTTCATAATCAATATCACACTGCTGGTAAGTCCGTCCGTCCTCTTCCGGAAGCATCTTGTTTTCATTGGCATAAATATCTCCTCCGATACTCTTGCCCGGAGCCACCTCATCCAGATTGTTTCTGCTGCTCACCCATCCAAGCTTTTTTGCTTCTTCCTCCGTGATGTAATTAGATGGTAGCTTGCCATAGGTATGGATGTAAACAGCCACATCTGTTTTCTCTGTATAGGTTCCATCTTCCTTAATCTGACTGGAAATTTCGGTATTTTCCTCTGTCGCAGAATCTTCTTCCCCTGTAACTGGGGTAAGTTCTTCTTCCTTTAAAGCTTCTTCTTCCTCTTGAACTTCCACTTCTTCCTGTTCCAGTTCCTCTTCACTGAGAGGCCTCATCTCGTCATCCTTCAGAGTCTCCCCTTCATCAAAGTCTTCCAGCATAGCCAGTTCCTCTTCATCCAGAGGTGTCAATTCTTCATTCATGATCTCATCAATTTCTTCCTGTGTCGCGGATTCCTCTTCTTCCTCGGCTGCATTGTCTGTATCTGTTTTTTTCTCCTCTGCACTTCCGGTGCATCCTGCAAATACAACTGCCATCAGAATCAACAGTGGTAAAAACAGCAATTTCCATGGTTTCTTTCTTTTATTTTTTGTCATTTCATCGTCTCCTCGTAAGCTTTTCTCAGGACAGCGATTTCCTTTGACCAGCCTTCATCATCGTTCGGAGTCTCCAGAATAAACGGAATCTCCCGAAGAGCCGGATGACAGATCACCCGGGTCAGTGCCTCCAGACCGATCTGGCCCTCTCCGATTTTTGCATGACGGTCTTTGTGGCTTCCAAGCGCATTCATGCTGTCATTCAGATGAACGGCTTTCAGATTGGAAAGACCGATAATGCGGTCAAATGTATCCAGTACGCCATCCAGATCATTCACAATGTCATATCCGCCGTCCCAGACATGACAGGTATCCAGGCATATTCCGATCTTCTCTTTCTTTTCGACCAGATCCATGATCGCACGGAGTTCTTCAAAATTTCTGCCCACTTCAGAACCCTTGCCGGACATGGTTTCCAGAAGAACTGTGGTGGTCTGTTCCTCTGTAAGAACATCATTGAGAATTTCCGCAATTTTGCGGATCCCCTCTTCCGCTCCCTGCCCTACATGACTGCCTGGATGAAAATTATAATAATTTCCGGGAGTCATTTCCATACGCTGAAGATCGTCTGCCATAGTTTCCCGCGCAAAATCCCGAAGATTCTCCTTGGCTGCACAGGCATTCAATGTATATGGCGCATGTGCTACAATTTTTCCAAAGTGATTCTCACCGGAAAGTACACAGTACCGTTCCACATCCTCCGGATCAATGTTTTTAGCCTTCCCGCCTCTGGGATTGCGTGTAAAAAACGCAAACGTGTTTCCTCCATTCGCAATTATCTGACGGGCCATAGCCGCGTATCCTTTCGAAGATGTGGTGTGGTTGCCTATATATAACATATTTCTTTCCTCTTCTCTCTGTAAAATAAATATCTGCCCTGTTTCCGCAAAACGGTTGGATGTGCGGGAACACACTGCAGGTATGTAAAACCGTTTCTATTATAACAAAAAACAGCGTTTGTGAAAAGATATTAAGTCTGACAAATACTCTCCCGGCAGAAAGTTATTGACGAAGATATAAAAACTTCCTATACTGAAATTAATCGTTTCATCACAAACACACTCTAATATATACCAGAAGGAGAAATGTATGGAAAACACCCCTAATAAAAGAAATCGTCCGGCGAATTCAGCCCGCCGAACGGGAATTTCTTCCCGCCGCAGGCAAAATGCCAGACGAAAAAAAATTTACCGCAAATCAGCATATTACAGGAAACGGCAGCTGCAAATCCGGATTCTCACAGGAGCTGCGGCAATACTGTTTCTGCTTCTTTTTATTTTTATCATCCGAAGCTGCTCCGGATGCGGTGACAGGAAATCCGTATCTGCTTCCGCTGACAGCCAGGCTTCTGCATCTTCCAATAACAACAAGGAAGGGAAATCTTCGAAATCAAATGATTCTGACATCATCGATTCCGGAGATATTTCCAGCGAAAGCACCGGTTCTGAGGAAGTTTCCAACGAAAACGCTGATTCCGGTAAAACTTCCAATGAAGAAACAGACTCGTCTCTCCCATCCGAACCGGTATCTCTCACGATCAGTGTTGTCGGTGACTGCACCCTTGGAACGGATGAATATTTTGACTATGACACCAGCCTCAATGCCTATTACTACAGCTATGGCAAAGACTACTTCATGCAGAATGTGAAAAGTATTTTCAATGCTGATGATCTGACCATTGCTAATTTTGAAGGAACACTCACCGATTCGGAATACCGGGAAGACAAACAGTTTGCTTTTAAGGCTCCCGCAGAATTTGCCGGCATCCTTTCCAGTGGTTCCATTGAAGCAGTCACTACCGCCAACAATCACAGCCATGACTACGGCGAACAGAGTTTCACAGACACTATGGCAGCCCTTGATGCGGAAAATATCGTACATTTCGGTTATGACGAAACTGCCGTTATGGACGTCAAGGGAATCAAAGTCGGACTGGTGGGCATTTATGAACTGAATGATCATCTGGGCCGCACGGAACAGCTGAAAGCAAACATTGCCAAAGTCAAAGAAGATGGAGCACAACTTATCATTGTCATATTTCACTGGGGAAATGAAAAAGAAGAAGTTCCGGACACGAACCAGATGACACTGGGACGCATGGCCATTGACGAGGGCGCTGACCTGGTATGCGGACATCATCCCCATGTGCTTCAGGGAATTGAGGAATACAAAGGCAAAAATATCGTTTACAGTCTTGGGAATTTCTGTTTTGGAGGCAATTCTTATCCAAGTGATATGGACTCCATGATTTTCCAGCAGACATTTACCATTGATCAGAACGGAGTAAAAGCAGACAATGTAACCAATATCATCCCCTGCTCTATTTCATCGGATTATGGTTACAACAATTATCAGCCGACACCTGCAGAAGGCGAGGAAGCGACACGGATCCTGAATAAAATTTCGGAACGCAGTTCCTGGATTCCTGCTCCGTAATAAACAATACGCAATTATGAAATTTTCATAATTGTTCTGACAAATTCATCCTGCTTGTATCCATCCTTACATATATTCACAAAAAATAGCCGTACCATGAACCCCAAAAGTCAGAGACAAAATCTAACGATCGGAGGTTCACAGGCGGCTATTTTTCTGTCGTATTCACCCCTGAAGGCAGAGTGGAAGTATCCGCAAATTCAATACTATATCATCTGCCTAGAGTGTGTTTGAAAATTCATTCATGGGATACAAAGGGTGCGGGCATAAGGAGTAGATTCTAAAGGATCAGCATGGCATCCCCAAACGAAAAGAATCTATACCGTTCCTTTACCGCTTCTTCATACGCTTTCATAATATTTTCTTTTCCGGCCAGTGCAGATACCAGCATCAGAAGCGTAGATTCCGGCAAATGGAAATTCGTGATCAGGCCGTCGATCATTTTGAAATGATAACCCGGATAAATAAAAATCTCTGTCCATCCGCTTCCTGCGCGAAGGATTCCATCTTCTCCCGCAGCGGATTCCAGTGTACGGCAGCTGGTCGTTCCAACGGAAATCACACGGCCGCCATTCTTCTTCGTATCATTAATAATCTTCGCCTGGTCTTCTTCCACCATATAAAACTCCGAATGCATATGATGGCTTTCCACGTCATCCACTTTGACCGGGCGGAAAGTACCGAGCCCTACATGAAGAGTAACATGTGCGATTCTGACTCCTTTTGCCTCCACCTGAGCCAGCAGTTCTTTCGTGAAATGCAGACCGGCAGTCGGTGCTGCCGCAGAGCCTTCATTCTTCGCATATACCGTCTGATAACGGTTCTTGTCCTGCAGCTTATGCGTAATATATGGCGGAAGAGGCATTTCTCCCAGACGATCCAGTATTTCTTCAAAAATACCCTCATAGTGGAACTGGATCAGACGGTTTCCTTCTTCCACAACATCCATGATCTCGCCCTTTAAGATACCGTCACCAAACGAGATTTTAGCACCAGGACGGGCTTTTTTTCCAGGTTTTACAAGACATTCCCAGATATCATTCTCTTTTCTTTTCAGAAGAAGAATCTCGATCACTGCACCGGTATCCTCTTTGTGTCCGTAAAGGCGGGCCGGTATGACCTTCGTATCATTGATCACCAGACAGTCACCGGCATTCAGATACTCCAGAATATCGGTAAAGTGTCTGTGTTCCAGACTGCCATCCTTCAGAGAAAGATGCATCAGCCTGGAAGAGCTTCTGTCCTCCAGAGGATCCTGTGCAATCAGTTCCTGAGGAAGATCATAATAAAAATCTGATGTTTTCATATTAAATCTCCTCCTTGTCTTTCTGGTCAGCTTCCTCTTTCCCTTGTTTCTTCCACTGACGTACCTCATTCCATTCTTTATTGGTCAGATCTGCACTCTTCAAAAGATCCGGACGCCATTTGGCTGTACGCAGAATGGACTGTTCCCTGCGCCACTTTTCAATATTTGCATGATGACCGGACAAAAGGACATCCGGTACCTTTTTGCCATGCCATTCTTCCGGCCGGCTGTACTGCGGATATTCCAGCAGATTTCCGGCAAAAGACTCTGTTTCCCCGGATTCCTGATTATTCAGCACACCGGGAACCATACGGGAAATAGAATCCATCATCACCATGGCAGGCAATTCCCCACCTGTCAGCACATAGTCTCCGATGGAAACATAATCCGTAACAATTTCCTCAAGAACCCTCTCATCGATTCCCTCATAATGACCGCAAAGGAATACCAGATCCTCCTCCTGCGCCATTTCTCTCGCCATAGACTGGTGAAACACTTTACCCTGAGGCGTCAGAAAAACGACTCTTGGTTTCTTCCCGATACGTTCTGCAATGGATTCATATGCAAGATAGACCGGTTCCGCCTGCATTAGCATACCCGCTCCGCCCCCATAAGGATAGTCATCTACCTTCTGATGTTTATTAAATGCAAAATCCCGGATATTCACAGCCTCAATGGAAAGAAGCCCTTTGGCAATGGCACGTCCGGTAATGCTGGTGTTCATTCCCTGCAGAATCATCTCCGGAAATAAGGTCAACACATGAAAATTCATTTACAAAAGCCCTTTCATCAAATGTACAGTCATACGGTTTTCCTCCAGATCAACATCCAGAATGCATTCATGAATTGCAGGAAGCAGCACTTCACTTCCGTCTGTACGCGTCACAATATAAACATCATTGGCCCCTGTCTCCATCACATCTTTCAGCGTACCGAATCTGCTTCCGTCTTCCAGATAAACTTCCATTCCAAGAAGATCTGCGATATAATATTCATCCTCGTCCAGCTCCTGTCCTTCCTCTCTGGGAATCCACAGGTCACGGCCTTTGTACATTTCGATATCATTGATATTATCTATTCCCTGAAATTTCAGAATGGCAAGATTCTTAAAGAATTTCACATTCTGAATAGTAAGCTTTCGAAGTTCTCTGCCGGTATCCAGAAGCACATATTCCAGATTCAGAAAACGTTCCGCATCATCTGTTGTGGGATATACTTTGACCTCACCTCTCACACCGTGTGTGGTGGTAATGACTCCAACCTTCAATAAATCTTCCATCTGTTTTTCTCCCTGATTACTTTTTTATATCACAGAAAAACGCAAAACGCTTTCCCATAATACAAAGAAAATGGAGCCATGGCAACCACAGCTCCTCTTTATCTATTTATTGCAGAATATCTACAATCACCTTTTTGCTGCTCTTTGAAGAAGCTGCCTTCACTACCGTACGGATTGCCTTGGCGATTCTGCCCTGACGCCCGATCACTTTGCCCATATCAGAAGGACCAACCTTCAGTTCAATGACTATGGCATCTTCTTTTTCTGTTTCCGTAACAACTACTTCGTCCGGATTTTCTACAAGAGATTTTGCAATTACTTCTACTAAACCCTTCATTACATACCTCCCTGTTTTCGTCCTGTGCGGACATCACAGAAATACCCTGAGGCATTTCTTATTTTTCGATTCCGGCCTCTTTGAAGATTCTTGCTACAACTTCTGTAGGCTGAGCACCTGCTGCAAGCCATTTTTTAGCTGCTTCTTCATCTACTTTGTAAGCGCTTGGTTCAATGTTCGGATCGTAGGTACCGATCTCATCGATACATTTTCCATCACGTTTGCTGCGGGAATCTGCAACGATAATTCTATAAAAAGGTGCCTTTTTCTGTCCCATTCTTCTTAATCTGATTTTTACTGCCATTTTTGTTTTCCTCCATTTATTATGTTTTCTTTTCGTTTGGTATTTTATTTATTAAAAAGGAAGCCTGAAGCCGCCTCTTTTACCCATTTTGCCTCCGGACATCATTCCGGGCATCTGCTTCATCATTTTCTTGCTCTGCTCAAACTGCTTCACAAGACGATTTACTTCCGCAACATCCACGCCAGCCCCTCTGGCTATACGATTCTTGCGGGAAATATTCAGGATTGACGGATTGCTGCGCTCCTGCGGTGTCATGGAAAGAATGATGGATTTGATCCGGACCATTGCTGATTCATCGATCATGCCCTCAATATCTTTCATCTTACTGCCCATACCGGGAAGCATATTCAGGATACTGCCGATTCCACCCATCTTATTCATCTGTTCCATACTGGTCAGATAATCGTTGAAATCGAAATCCATCTTCTTGAGTTTTTTCTGCATTTCCTGAGCCTGTTCCTGGTCAACCGATGCTTCTACCTTCTCAATCAGGCTCATAACATCGCCCATACCAAGGATTCTGGAAGCCATACGTTCCGGATAGAACTGTTCCAGATCGGAAAGCTTTTCCCCCATACCGACATACAGAATCGGCTTACCGGTCACTGCCTTGATAGAAAGTGCCGCACCGCCTCGGGTATCACCATCCATTTTCGTAAGAATGACACCGTCGATTCCGACTTTTTCCGTAAAGGTCTTGGCAACGTTTACCGCATCCTGTCCGGTCATGGCATCTACTACCAGAATGGTAGCATCCACATGTATGTTTTCCTTAATATCTGCAAGCTCCTGCATCATATTCTCATCAATATGCAGACGACCTGCTGTATCGATCATGACAACATTCTGCTGATTGGCTTTCGCATGCTCCAGAGCAGCTTTGGCAATATCCACAGGTTTCTGTTTGTCACCCATGGAAAAAACTTCCACACCCTGTTTCTCACCATTGACCTGAAGCTGTGTGATCGCAGCCGGACGATATACATCACAGGCAACCAGCAGTGGACGTTTGCCCTTGGATTTCAGCTTGCCTGCAAGTTTGGCAACGGTAGTCGTCTTACCTGCACCCTGAAGACCGGCCATCATCAGAACCGTGATCTCATTGCCCTGCTTCAGCGGAAGTTCTGCAGTCTCGCTTCCCATAAGGCTTACCAGCTCGTCGTTTACGATCTTGATGACCATCTGACCCGGATTCAGTCCGTTCATAACGTCCTGACCCACGGCCCGTTCCTGAACCGATTTGGTGAACTGTTTCACTACCTTAAAATTGACATCGGCTTCCAGAAGAGCCATCTTAACCTCTTTCAGAGCGATCTTTACATCTTCCTCTGTCAGACGTCCCTTGCTTCTCAGCTTCTTGAATACATTTTGAAGTTTCTCAGTTAAGCTTTCAAATGCCATGTATTATAACTCCTCTAATATTTCTTTGGAAATTGCTGCGATCTCTCCATCCTGGTAGCGGCCTGCCAGGTCATGAATCTTCTGCACCTGACGGCGGATGTTCAGGAATTTCTCTACCAGATGAAGTTTCTCCTCGTATCCCTCCAGAATGTGATTGCATCGCTTGATCATGTCATGCACACCCTGACGGCTGATCTCCAGTTCTTCTGCTACCTCACTCAGAGAGTAGTCCTCCAGCACCACGCTCTCATATACCTGACGCTGTCGCTCAGTCAGCAGCTCTCCATAAAAATCATACAATAATGCCTGTTCAACAAATTTCTCCATCTGATATCACCTTGGGTATCATAACGTATTTTCCATTGAGTGTCAAGTGTTTTTTCTTGACAGAGATATTTTTTATCTGACCAGATGTTCCTGCAGACTATCATCCTCATAGTCAAACTCACAGCGTTCATAGGCATTGATGATATGCGTGTCCAGATATCTGTCGTATCTTTTCTGTTTCCTGTTATAGGACATATGTACATGTCCATGGATAAAAAATCTGGGCTTATACTTTTCCATTAAATCCAGAAAGATTTTAAACCCCTGATGCGGCAGATCCATACCATCATTGAGCTGATACGCAGGCGCATGGGTTACCAGAATATCAAAGCCACGGTGGATCAGCAGCTGGAACCACAGTTTGCGTACTCTTTTTCGCATATCACGCTCTGTGTACTGGTTGGCTCCTCCGGAATAAAGCATGGAGCCGCCCAGCCCAAGAATCCGTATTCCCTCATGAACATAGATCTTATCTTCGATTTCGATACATCCTTCCGGGGGAATACGTTCATATTTTGCGTCATGATTTCCCCGCACATAAAGCACCGGAGCTGTGCAGAATGTAGCGAGAAATGACAGATAATGCGGATCAAGATCACCACAGGAAATGATCAGGTCAATTCCTTCCAGCTTGCTTTTTTCATAAAAATCCCACAGGTATTTAGATTCTTCATCCGCCAGTGCAAGTATCTTCATGTATCTGTTAATCCTTCCTCGTGTTTCTATTGCAGTTATACTACCGGCTTATTTTCTTCCACGCCCTGCTGTGCAGTGACAGGTTTTGCTTCTTCCTGAAGTTCCTCCATCTTTGGAATATCACCGATCACATTTTCTGCCAGCCAGTCCATCGTCACAATTTCCTCAGGAGTCATTCTGCGGTCCGGATCATCCTGAATAATCCCCTTCTGTGAATACAGAACACCTGAAAACGGATTGAATTCTCCGGAAAGAATCGTACTTTTCAAAAGATCCACAAGACGCTTGGTACCGATCGGAAGATTCTGGGAACAGATGACATCAATGACACCTGCGGACATTCCCCACCAGTAATTAATTGCTTTCTTTGCCGCTGTATTATCGTCATATTTCCATGTTCCATCCATGATCGTACGGATCAGTCGTTCATAGAATTTACCCCAGTGCCATACAGGCATTGCCAGATTCCGCACTTTCATTTCTGTATCTTTCGCACTGTCATCCGGTAAGTTCCGGTTTTCTTCTGCACTGTCATCCTTTTCTTTCTGTTCATATTCCACGCTGTAAAGTCCGAAAAATCTGGATGCTTCTTCCGGAATCACCATATCCTTGCCGGAAATGATCGAAACCTGATTCTTCTTCAGATTCTCCATGGCATTGATTCCTTTTTTGGAGGTCCATTCCAGATAAACTTTTGCTCTCGGATTGATCATTTTGGCACCCAGGGCAAACGCATTGATATTGGCAATGGAGCCAAGAATCGGATAATCTGCCAGATAACCCAGACGGTCATTTTCCGTCATGGCACCTGCAATCGCCCCCATCAGGAATTTCGCTTCATGCATACGCGCATAATAGTTACGGATATATCGGTGCGAAGTATTCAGAGAACAGTTCAGGATTTTTACATTGGGATGCGCAATGGCTGCTTTCACACTGGCCTGTACCTGTATCGGCGTTGTCGTGAACACAATGTTGCACCCGGAAGTAATCGCCTCTCCGATCACCTCTTCTACATTATCCCTGGTCACGCTGTCATAGTAAACGGTATTTACCTCGTCCGGGAAGGTCTGCTCCAGATGAAGTCTTCCAAGTTCATGAGCATACGTCCATGCAGAAGATTCCGGTGTTTTCTCATAAATAAATGCAATCTTCAATTTCTGTGAGCTGAGCGGAAGAAGCCGGTTCAGAAGAGGCGCCTTTTCTTCTGTCGGATTCATCTTCAGATCGATCTCATCCTCTTCCTGTCTCAAAGTGTATTCCTCCCAGCTCTTAAGCACCAGATCTTTCAGCTCATTGGTTGTCTTGTCTGCCAGAGAATCATAACCGTAAACTCCAATAAAGGCCAGAAATGCATCACCCGTGGTAATACTCAGTTTCTTTCCGCCTTTTGCCTCAAATTCTGCGGCAAAACGGTTATAGACAGAACTGAAATTCAGTTTGTCATCATCCGTCCACATTTCACCAGGAGCCTTTCCTACTGCTGCCTGAAGCTTCGCAAAACTGCCAAGCTTGGAAAACCAGATATAGTTAATTCCTGAGAGACTGTAAAAATCTACAAATTCATAATAGATTCTGTTTTCTTTTTCCGTAGTTCTCGGGGGAAGGATTCTGGTAACATACCCGGGAATGGCAACCGCATCAAAGTATTTCAGCACGCTGACGCGCTTATTGCCCTCTTCCACATAAAATTTATTCATATATTCATAAACTTTGATCGGATCACGAATCCCCTCATTCTGATGACTGGTACAAAGACTTTTCCATTTAGACGCAAATTCTGTATTGGAACGCAGAATCGGCATGAAGTTGGATGCAAAGGCACTGCTTCTTCCGCCGGTTCTGGTTCCCACGATCTGATCTGCCGGTATCTGTACTAGTCCAAGAGGAATTTCGGAATAACTGCCTTTCGGCGGAAGGATTTCATCCAGTACCGCCAGTGTTGGCAGCTCTCCTCGCATCAGCCGGGACTGATATTCTTTTTTTCCTGCTTTATATGCTTTATTGTAATCCTCAATTGAATTTGTAACCATAGACGAATTTGAAGCCATATGTTTTCCTCCATTTCAAAAATTACATAATTCGTTAGTTAGATGCAGTTATTCATATCTCATTACCCGGTACATCAAAAAATAAATATACCCGATACGGATACATCCCTTTTCAATATAACCCAGCCGTTTGGTAAAATCAAGTATTTTTCCATTTACGGTACGTCATGAACCATCCTATGTTACTGCGAAAAAATGAACAGTAACAGATCCCGGATAATAATATAAAACCTTTTATGAAACAGCTTGATAAAATTGCGGATTTCGTGTATGATTCTTCTTAGCAATTTAATCGAACAGGGAGGGTTCTACTATGGAAAAAGCAAAAGTTTATTATACCAATATGCGTACCGGTTTTAATGATGGTCTTCTGGATAAATTAAGACGCCTCATTCTGAAAGCCGGTATCGATCAGATTGATTTTGAAGGCAAATATACTGCCATCAAAATTCATTTCGGCGAACCTGGCAACCTGGCATTTCTCCGTCCCAATTATGCAAAAGTTGTTGCTGACATTGTAAAAGAACTTGGCGGCAAACCATTTCTGACAGACTGCAACACCCTCTATGTCGGCGGACGCAAGAATGCTCTGGATCATCTGGACACTGCATATACCAATGGATTTTCTCCTTTTTCTACCGGATGTCATGTACTTATTGCAGACGGACTGAAGGGAACAGACGAGGAATATGTTCCTGTAGAAGGCGGCGAATATGTAAAAGAAGCCAAGATCGGACGTGCGGTAATGGATGCGGATGTCTTCATTTCTCTTTCCCATTTCAAGGGACACGAAGCGACCGGCTTTGGCGGTGCTCTGAAAAATATCGGTATGGGCTGCGGTTCCCGTGCAGGAAAAATGGAAATGCACAGTGCCGGCAAACCGCATATTGACCGCGAACTCTGTATCGGATGCCATCGCTGCGAAAAGATCTGCGCCCACGATGCACCTTATTTCACAGACAAAAAAGCTTCCATTGACCATGACAAATGCGTAGGCTGCGGCAGATGCATCGGTGTCTGTCCAAAAGATGCCGTACTTCCCGCATCTGATGAGTCCAATGATGTACTCAACTGCAAAATTGCCGAATATTCCAAGGCAGTTATCGACGGACGCCCGAATTTTCATATCAGTCTTGTGATCGATGTTTCTCCGTACTGTGACTGCCATGCAGAAAACGATGCTGCTATCGTACCGGATGTCGGATTCTTCGCTTCCTTTGATCCGGTTGCTCTTGACATTGCCTGCGCAGATGCAGTCAATGCACAGCCGATCAATGCCAATTCTCTTCTTGCAGAAGCAGACCATGAAGGCCATGACCATTTCGGTGCCGTTTCTCCATCCACCAACTGGAGATCCTGTATCGAACATGCAAAGAAAATCGGCATTGGCACCGATGAATATGAACTGATTGAAGTAAAATAATTCGTTGCTCCATGAAAAAGACCAGGTCGGAAATTTTCCGGTCTGGTCTTTTCTTACTTTCTAATTTTTCAGCTCTCTATGGGGGCAAATATACCGTAAAGCAAAATGTACAGATATCAGGAATGCATTTTCAAACACGATCTGTTTTTACACAAACTTACAATCACAGACTTGCGCGGATCACACGTGGTCTGCAGCCTGCATCTTCCAGTGCTCTGACGATTTCGTTCTTATGTTCGGTTCCGTAAGCCTCCATCGTGATTTTCAGTTCCACTGCTGCATTTCGATTGGTGCTGACAAACTGGTTATGATCCAGTTTAATGACATTACCCTGTTTCTCTGCAATGATCGAAGCCACACGAACAAGCTCACCTGCTTTGTCCGGAATCAGTACAGAAACAGTGAAAATTCTGTCACGCTGAATCAGGCCATGCTGTACAACGGAAGACATGGTGATCACATCCATATTTCCACCGCTTAAGATGGATACCACCTTTTTATTCCGAAAATCCAGATGGCGAAGAGCCGCAACCGTCAGAAGTCCGGAATTCTCTACGATCATCTTGTGGTTCTCAACCATATCCAGGAAAGCTACGATCAGTTCATCATCCTCTACCGTAATCACATCATCCAGATTTTCCTGAAGATACGGGAAAACTTTTTCTCCCGGAGTCTGCACCGCAGTACCATCCGCAATGGTATTGATATGAGGAAGTGTCACTACTTCTCCCTTATTCAGAGAAGCTCTTAAACATGCTGCTCCAGCCGGTTCTACACCGATCACTTTAATATGAGGGTTCAAAAGTTTTGCAAGGGTAGATACACCGGTGGCCAGACCACCCCCTCCTACCGGAACCAGAATGTAATCCACCAGAGGCAGTTCCTGAATGATTTCCATGGCAATCGTACCCTGACCGGTTGCTACCGCCAGATCATCAAACGGATGGATAAAGGTGTAACCTTCTTGTTCCGCAAGTTCCATGGCATATGCACATGCCTCGTCATATACATCCCCCTTCAGGATTACTTCTGCACCATAACTTTTGGTTCTTTCCACCTTGATCAAAGGAGTGGTGGTCGGCATAACGATCACCGCTTTTACGCCAAATTTGTGTGCAGCATAGGCAACTCCCTGTGCATGATTTCCTGCAGATGCGGCAATCAATCCTTTTGCTCTTTCTTCCTCAGAAAGCGTGCTGATTTTATAATAGGCGCCGCGAACCTTATAGGCACCGGTACGCTGCATATTTTCCGGCTTAAAAAACACTTTATTTCCAGTAAGATCACTAAAGTAACTGCTCTTGATCAGTTTTGTCTCCTGTGTCACTTTTTTTACAATTTCTGATGCCTCTTCAAAGCTCTCTAATGTAAGCATTCTAAGTCTGTTCCTCCTGACATGTTTCTTTGGTTTGGTATATTTGTACAGCATTCTGTACTACTCGTCTGCCGCGCGGTCGAACAGCGCATCCACAAATGCATCTGCGTCGAATTTCTGAAGGTCCTCAATGCTTTCTCCCACACCGATGTATTTTACCGGAATATCCAGTTCAGACTGAATGGCAACCGCAATACCGCCTTTGGCTGTTCCATCCAGCTTCGTCAGAATAATTCCTGTTACATTTGCCACTTCTGCAAACTGTTTTGCCTGCACAAGTGCATTCTGTCCGGTCGTTCCATCCAGAACAACAAGGGTTTCCAGATACGCTTCCGGATATTCTCTCTCCAGGATTCTGTAGATTTTGCGCAATTCTTCCATCAAATTCTTTTTGTTGTGAAGACGTCCTGCTGTATCACAGATCAGGACATCCGCATTTCTGGCTTTTGCAGCAGCAACTGCATCAAATACCACAGATGCCGGATCAGCTCCGGACTGACCGCCGATAATCTCCACCCCTGCGCGGTTGGCCCACTGGGTAAGCTGTTCTCCTGCTGCCGCACGGAAAGTATCTGCAGCTGCGAGAATCACTTTCTTTCCCTGATCTTTCAGTTTGCCGGCAAGTTTTCCTACGGAAGTCGTCTTGCCCACGCCATTGACACCGATTACCAGAATCACAGATTTCCTGTTTTCAAATTCATATTCGGTACTGTCCACTCTCATCTGCTCTTTGATACTGTTGATCAGCAGATCCTTGCATTCTTTCGGATCACGGATATGCTTCTCCGCCACCTGTTCCTTCAGATGTTCCAGTATGGAAGAGGTCGCATTGATTCCAATGTCTCCCATGATGAGAATTTCTTCCAGTTCCTCATAAAAATCATCATCAATACTGGAATAGCCGCTGAAGATCGAATCAAAACCGGCTACAATATTATCTCTGGTCTTGGTAAGTCCGCTTACCAGACGTTTAAAAAAACCTTTCTTTTCTTCTGCCATATGCTTCCTCCTCGTAACAGCGTTCCCTATTTGCTCAGCTGATTCTCAACAAGATCTACGGAGACAAGCGTGGAAACACCTTTTTCCTGCATGGTGATACCATAAAGTCTGTCAGCAGCATTCATGGTACCGCGTCTATGTGTTATTATAATAAACTGTGTGTTTTTCGTCAACTTCTGAAGATATGAGGCAAAACGGCCTACATTGGAATCATCCAGTGCTGCTTCAATCTCATCCAGAAGACAGAACGGTGACGGTTTCAGATTCTGAATGGCAAAAAGAAGGGCGATCGCTGTCAGCGCCTTCTCTCCACCGGAAAGCTGCATCATGTTCTGCAGTTTTTTGCCCGGCGGCTGGGAAATGATCTTAATTCCCGCTTCAAGAATATCCTCATCTTCTGCCAGTTCCAGTGTACCCTTTCCTCCACCGAAAAGCTCTTTGAAAGCCTTGTCAAACTCTCTCTGGATATCTCGGAATTTTTCTGTAAACTGCCGTCTCATACCTTCATCCAGTTCCTGAATAATTCCTTCCAGTGTCTCCTCCGCCTTAACCAGGTCATTATACTGTCCCGAAAGGAAGGTATGACGTTCCAGAAGATTTTTATAATCTTCAATGGCATTCACATTAACTGTGCCAAGTTTACGGATTTCATCTTTGATCACCGCAATCTGCTTTTTCATGGCATCGCGGTCATTCAGCTCTTCCTTTCGATACTGCAGTGCATTATTCGGAGTAATCTCATATTCCTGCCACAAATAATTAATCTGGGATTCCATATGTTCTTCCAGTTTTTCGATCTGGCTCTTCAGACGGAAACACTCTCTGTCCAGAAGGCTGATATGCCCGGACAGTTCATCCCTTTTTTCAAAGAACGCTTTGTGGCTTGCATTTTTTTCTTCTTTTTCTTTTTGCCACTGCTCCATCTGGTCAGTGTCCTGCTTCTCTTTTTCCCTGCATGCGGCAATAGCAGACTTCAGTTCTCCGATTGCCTGCTCTTTTTTTGCCATTTCCACACTGCCTTCCAGGAGAAGCTGCTCTATGCCTTCTTTTTCTTCCTGAAGTTCCTGCATTTCCAGCACCAGTCGGTTCAGATTTTCCTGCGCAAAATCTGATTTCTGTTCCATGGAAGAGGTTTCCAGACGGATGGATTCCAGTTCCCTGCTCTTTTGGGTTTCCTCTTCATGGAGTTCATCCAGCTCCTTCTGTTTGCTCTCGATAAATTCTTTCAGTTCCGCTTCATCTTTCTGTGAAGCTTCCAGTTCCTCAGTAATATGGCTGTTATCCTCTTTGATTTCATCTACCTGACGTCTCAGCTCCGCACGCTCCCGCTCAATCTGAGCATAACTGTTTCTGATTTCTTTTTCTTTTTCAGTAAACTGTTCCAGATTCAGCTTGGCTGTATTCTGCGCTACATACTGGCTGCGAAGTTTCTCCTGAAACTCTGCAATGGTGTCCCGGATCACATTTCTCCGGCTCCGGTTGGCATCAATGGACTTTTGCATCTCATCCATATCTTTTCTGAGTGCCTTTACACTTTGTTCCAGTTCCTCAATCTCACGGCGTCTTCCCAGAAGATTACTGTTATTTTTAAAAGCACCACCTGTCATGGAACCGCCCGGACTGAAGGATTCTCCCTCCACAGTAACCATACGCAGACTGTGCCGGTATTTTCTCGCAATGGCAATGGCATTGTCGATATGATCCACGACCAGAACGCGGCCCAGAAGATATTTCACAAGACCTGTATACTCACTGGATGTACTTACAAGATCACTTGCCACACCAATGACGCCCTTTTCCCTGAGAGCATCCTTCTGCTGAAAATCTCCACGGAAGCTGACACTGCTCAGCGGAAGAAACGTTGCCCGTCCATAACGGTTTTTTTTCAGAAATTCAATCATCTGCTTGGCAGTCTGTTCATTGTCTGTAACAATGTTCTGAATACTTCCGCCAAGGGCTGTTTCAATTGCAATCTCATAGTCTTTGTTGACCTGAATCAGATCTGCTACAACACCTTTGATGCCTTTTACGCGGTCTTTCTGCTCCATAACACGGCGGATACTGTTGCCGTAACCTTCGTACCTCTCTGTAATGTTTTTCAGAGATTCCAGTCTGGATTCTTCTCTGTGATAGGCTGTCTGACCGATTTCCATCTGTGCGTTCTGCTTTTTCAGTTCAGCCTGCAGATTCTGTACTTCTCCATCCAGACGGACACATTCCTCATTCATGGACTGAATCATGGAACTGATTCCATTATATTCCGTCTGCGCTTTTTCGCGGGCTGTTTTCAGTTCATCCTCTTCCGTCTTCAAACGAAGAATTCTCTGGTTGATTTCCGCCCGCCTGATATCCATCTGTTCCATCATGGTATCAAAGCGCTGTGCCTTTCCCTTAATGGTAGACCGGCTGTTGAGAATCTCAATGATCTCGTTTTTGCCTTCTTCCACAGAAGCGCTGCATTCCTGCGCATTCACCTGAATCGTTTCCAGATGTTCCTCTCCTGTTTTTAACCTCTGACGGATTTCTTTCAGAGCTGCACGCAATTCTGATTTTTCCTGTTCCAGTTCTGCTTTTGCGTTTTCTCTTTTTTTCAGGTCTTCTTCGATAGCCGTCATTCGGCTCCGGTAATGCTGGTCTGTCTGATGTCCTGAGAAAATCTGCTCCTCCAGAACATTGATCTGCCCTTCATACTGCTGGGACTGCAGGATATTCTGCTGGGATTCCTCCCGCAGGGCGTCCATTCTGGAATTCAGTTCTTCCAGTGCTTCTTCCAGTTTTTCATATTCTACTTTTGTCTTTTCAAAAGATGCCTGGGTTTCTTCCAGTTCTTCCTGGGCAGCATGACTCTTTATGTCCAGTTCTTCCAGTGCTTTTCCTGTATATTCATGATCGGTGAGAAACAGATTGACATCCAGTTCTCTTAACACATCTCTCTTGGCAAGAAAAATCTTTGCCGTTTCTGACTGTTTCTCCAAAGGCCCCAGCTGTTTGGTAAGCTCACTCAGAATATCTGTTACACGCACAAGATTCTGGCGTTCTTCCTCCAGTTTCTTGATCGTGGTATTTTTGCGTCGTTTAAATTTTACGATTCCAGCTGCCTCATCAAAAAGCTCCCGGCGTTCTTCCGGCTTTCCGCTTAAGATTTTGTCAATCTGACCCTGACCGATAATGGAATACCCTTCCTTACCGATACCGGTATCGTAAAACATTTCATTAATATCTTTGAGACGGCAGGCACTTCCGTTGATCAGATACTCACTCTCACCGGAACGGTAAAGCCTTCTCGTAATCGTTACTTCATTGTAATCCACCGGAAGTTTATGATCGCTGTTGTCAAGGGTGATTGCCACTGAAGCAAAGCTCAGAGGCTTTCTGGTTTCTGTTCCCGAGAAAATAACGTCCTGCATATTGCCCCCTCGGAGCTGTTTGGCACTCTGCTCTCCAAGCACCCAGCGAACCGCATCACCAACATTACTTTTACCGCTGCCATTCGGTCCCACAATGCCGGTAATTCCGTTATGGAATTCAAAATTGATTTTCTGTGCAAAAGACTTGAACCCGTGTACTTCGATGTTTTTTAAATACATATCCCACCTGCTGATTTCATCTTACGGATTGTCTCATAGGCAGCCGCCTGTTCTGCAGCTTTTTTGGTATGTCCCGTACCAACGCCCATCTGGACACCGCCAATGGAAGCACTGACTGTAAAGCTTTTATTGTGATCCGGTCCTTCTTCTTTTAACAGGGTATATTCCACAGAAGACTGATTGCTGCCTTCCTGAACAATTTCCTGTAAGATGGTCTTGCTATCATAAAAGAGCTGTTTATGCTCGATATCATTCAGAATAAAATTCAGTACGAACTCCTTTGCGCTAGCAAAACCACCATCCAGATAAATGGCACCAAGAAGTGCTTCCGTAGCATCTGACACGATGGAATCTCTCTGTCTTCCGCCGGTCATGTCCTCTCCCTTTCCCAGAAGAAGATATTCCTGCAGTCCAAATTCTCTTGCGCAGAAAGCAAGGCTTGGTTCGCAGACAAGACTCGCACGTTTTTTTGTCAGTTCGCCTTCCGGAACGGAAGGAAATTTATGATAAAGAAATTCACTGCTCACCACTTCGAGCACTGCATCTCCGAGAAATTCCAGACGCTCGTTGCATCCGAGTTTTCCCAGTTTTTTTTCGTTTGCATAGGAGCTGTGGGTCAGAGCCTGCTCCAAAAGGCTTTTACTTTGGAACGTATAATGGATTTTCTGTTCCAGTTCCTGCATTTTTTTATTCTTTTAAAATTGTTTTGATTTCAGTCTTTATATCAACAATTTTAGTGGTATTATTTGTAGTTATCTTAATTGTGACTGAAAAAGGTGGATTATATGAAAATGTTGTAATCAACAGGATCCTGGATTTTATCGTGAATACAATACGCTCTTTCCCATTTATTATCTTGATGGTTTCTATCATTCCATTTACAAGACTGATTGTGGGAAGTTCTATAGGAGATACAGCAGCTCTGGTTCCACTTACCGTTGCATGTACACCATTTATGGCAAGAATTTTTCAAAATAGCTTTAAAGAAGTGGATCCTGCTT
>CAMBAL010000009.1 GCA_945864225.1 uncultured Blautia sp.
TGCTGTTTGAGCATTAACCGATCATTTTTCTTCTATTTTCCGGATCTGTTGATTGAAAATTTTGATATATTATATATATTTCTTGTAAATTAATGGGATATCCTATAAAATTGAATATATTTTTGATATAAAAAATAAGCTTCTGACAAACATCGGTGAGATGAATTTATGAACATGAATTATATAAAATAGATACAGTGAGAGATTATGTGTGCTTAAGAAAAATGATGATTCAATATGCGAAGGAAGCAGTTACAGTATGGGTAAACGGAATGTGCGCAGGGACTGCGGTCGGTGAGCCGTATACATTTGATATCTCTGAACTATCAAGGACAGGAACGAATGATATCCGGGTGGAGGTAACTACAACTTTAACGTTTGCGGTAAGAGATTCTTTTTCCAAGTATACTGTTTTGTCACAGGAAGGAATACAGGGAGCGATATACTATCAGCTTATTTGTTAGACTTATATAGACTATATAAGTCCTGGAGCTTCTGCAGTAAATTATTCAGGCTGATTCATCACGATAGGAATACATATTCTTTGGCAATTCAAATTTATTTTTGCCTAATTGCCATTTTTCTGTGTTTTCGATATAATTGTATCAATTGAATTTACAGGAGATAGAACAAGATGGCAAAATTTATAGAGTGTGATATTCTGGAGGTAGATACCCTTTGTGATCTGGGAAAAGCGTTGTCTTCTCCCATTCGTGTGGAGATGCTGCAGCTCTTGTATGAGGAAGGGATGATTATTGGGGAGATTGCAAAAAAGATGAATCTTCCGGCTTCTAGTGCTGCCTTTCATCTGAAAATGCTGGAGCAGGCAGGTCTGATCCGTATTGAGAAGCAGCCGGGAACCAGAGGAAGCGTGAAATTCTGCAGCATGAAGGTGGATTATGTCAATATTAATCTGGTGAAAAAAAATACAGACATTGATGAGGTGTACAATGCGGAGCTTCCGGTGGGAGGATTCAGCAGCTGCTGCGTGACACCTACCTGCGGTCTTTTTGGAACGGATGGTTTCATTGGAATGGAAGATATGGAGCACTGTTTTTATTATCCGGAACGGATGAATGCAGAGGTTATCTGGTCATCATCCGGATATGTGGAATACAAGTTTGCCAATGGTGTGCCCAAAAACAGGAATGTCAAAAAACTTACTTTGTCTCTGGAAATCTGTTCAGAGGCACCGGGATACCGTGAGGACTGGAAATCAGATATTACGTTCTGGATTAATGGAAAAGATATGGGGACCTGGACCTGTCCGGGAGATTTCGGCGGCAGACGCGGCCGGCTGAATCCTCCCAACTGGCCAAGCGGAAATACGCAGTATGGCTGTCAGGTAATTCTGGAAGTGGAGTCTGACGGGGCTTATTTAAATGGAGTGAAAATCAGTTGCACGGATGTAGATCAGCTGAAGATTATGGAAAGTCCCTGCGTGACTGTCAGAATTGGAAATAAGCCGGATGCGGAGTATGAGGGCGGTTTTAACATTTTTGGAAAACATTTTGGTGATTACAACCAGGGTATTATACTGACGATGGAATATTAATGAATATTTTCTGCAAAGAGAGAGTTGAAACGACCGGAGGATTCTATGAAAATCTTCCGGTCATTATTTGTATTCCAATAAGGAAGAGAATTTTCGAACACGCTCCAAGAGGATTCTATGACTGACAGAACAGCTGTACAGGAACGGGAAAGTCAGGAACTGTGCAAATGTTCGGGTAAAAATTGCACAAAACATACAGAATCACTGATTCAAATTAGAGAAAATCAAAAAAAACAAACAGAAATACTGTTGTATTAATAAAAAAAGATGGCGTAATTGTCAAAAAAAATTAAAAGATATATTGAAAACATCGTCAAAATGTAGTAATATAAGAACACGAGGAACAGTATTTTTGTTATAAATATAACGAATAAGTACGGTGAAAAAAGTATTATAACAGAAATACTGTTTTAATCATCTATCTCGGCCGGATAGTAACACAAAATAAAAACAGGAGGAATGAATAATGAAAATGAGAAAGAAATTACTGAGCATGCTTCTTACCGGAGCTATGGTATTGTCCATGGGCGGAATGACTGTTATGGCTGAAGAAGTAGATATGAATGAAGATGGAACCATCAATAACCCTGAGGCTGTAGAGGTTGCAGATGATGAACTTTCTTTCTGGTCACTGTTTACAGGTGGTGACGGAGAATGGTTTGGCAAGATTGTTGATGATTATAATGCAACATCACCGACTAACCCGATCAAACGTATCACGCTGGTGTGGGCAGATTATTATACCAAACTTCAGACAGCAGTAGCTACAGGAAATGGCCCGGATATCGGTGTTTCTCATGTATCTAAATTGTTTGAACTGGCTGATACAGGCGTAGTTGAGCCGATTACGGACCAGCTGGATGAACTGGGTGTGGATCTTTCCGAATGCTTCTCACAGGAATCCATTGATTCTGTAACAATTGATGGTGATATTTATGCAATTCCGCTTGATACACACAGTGAAGTTATGTATTACAATCTTGATCTGCTTGAGCAGGCAGGTGTTACCGAGGATGATGTAAAAGGCATCCAGAGTGCAGAAGATTTTGAAGCAATCTGTGCAAAAGTGAAAGAAGCTCTTCCGGAAGACAATTCCGTAATTTCTCTTCAGACAAATGGTGATGATCCATTCCGTATCTGGTATGCAGTTTACTTCCAGATGGGCGGAACTGATTTCGTAAACGATGGTGCTACAGAGTGTACTCTTGATGTTGAAAAAGCACGTGCTGCTATGGAATGGGTAAAGAGTCTGTATGACAACGGATACATTCTTGAAGGAATTGATGACCAGACCGCATTCTTCCAGTCTGGTAAGGCAGCTTTCTGTTTCGCAGGTACATGGGTAACAGGTAACCTGGAAGCTACAGATGGCTTGAACTTCAACAATACAACGTTCCCGCTTCTGTTTGGTGATACACCATATTGCTGGTCCGATTCTCATACTCTGACTATCCCGGTAAATGCAGACAGAACAGACGAAGAAACTCTGGAAGCAGTAAAATTCATCGTATCCGCATCTGTTGACGGTGGTATTACATGGGCAGGTTCCGGCCAGATCCCATCCGCTCTGAAGGCAAATGAGAGCGACGAATACAAAGCAATGAAGGGTTACAACGTTGTTGACGAACTGAAATATTCTAAATATGCTCCGCTGGCATCTAACTACTACGGTGGTATGAAATCAGATCTGATCACAGCTCTTGACGGATACTGGCAGAACATGGATGATATTGATACTGCAAGTGATAACGTAACTGCAGCAATCGAAGATAATCTTGACTAATCTTTGGGCAATGGAATGAGTTTTGAATAACAGGGGGAGGGATTGGATCCCTTCCCCGTTATTTTTTAAATCATAAGAAAGTGCTTTGCATTTTCCTATGATTTAAAAAAGCCCTCCGGGCAGGAGCGCACTGCGGAGGAGGGGGAATTATATTGCTAAAGCAATCCGCCGCAGGCGGAGAATCCTGCAAAGCAGGATTCTTTCTCATAATTCAGGGGGAATTTTATGAACAGTATGAAAAAAAGACAAAGAAGAGCTACCATTACAGCTCTGATTTTTATTCTTCCTTTCTTTATTTTATTTACTATTTTTACGATTTATCCTGTTATCCAGGGTGTATGGGTCAGTTTGAATAAATGGAATCTGATGGGACGTCAGAAATTCATAGGATTGGAAAACTATGTAAAAATGTTTAATGATGCGAAATTCTGGACAATGCTGAAGAATACCTGTTTCTTTACTCTGGTTACTTCACCGTTGATCGTTGTCGTATCACTGGTATTTGCACTGCTGGCTAACAGACCTGTGAGATATAAAAAGTTTCTTCGAATTGCCTATTATGTACCGGGCGTTCTGTCTGTATCCGTAGGTTCGTTTATTGCACAGTATACTTTCGCACCGTATCGCGGACTGGTAAATGGTATTCTGACATCTCTGGGACTCGTTACAACTGCAACAGAACCACAGTGGTTTCAGCGTCCAGAACTTGCCTGGGCAGTTGTTGTGATTATGACGGTATGGTGGACCTGCGGATTCCCGATGCTGATGTATCTGTCTGCCCTGCAGGATATTTCTCCGGAACTGATGGAGGCAGCGTCTGTGGATGGAGCGAACGCAAGACAGAAGTTGTTCCGTATTACCCTGCCGCTTCTGAAACCGACTATTTATCTGGTTACCATGCTGCAGATTATTGCAAGTTTCAAGGTATTCGGACAGATTCGGTTAATCACCGGTGGAGGTCCCGGCAACTCAACGAAATCACTTGTAATGTATATTTATGAGGCAGCATTTGACAAGAATAAGATGGGTTATTCCGCTGCCATGTCATATGCGTTATTTATTATCATTGCTATCTGTGTAATGATTCAGATGAAACTGCAGAAGGGGGATGAATGATCATGAAAAAGAAGAATAATGTCGGATCGATTGCTCTTATGGTTATTTCCATGATCCTGGCCATGATCATGCTTCTTCCGCTGGTGTGGGCACTGTTTTGTTCTCTGCAGCACGAAGGAAAACAGTTTGCAACAATCTGGGCTTGGTTTACTCCGCCGTATACGCTGGAAAATTATCCGGATCTTGTTCAGGGAAGCAGTACACTGGTGTGGTTTAAAAACAGTCTGCTGGTTGCTGTGATTGCAACGATTCTGACACTTTTTGTATCAACACTGGCAGCCTATGCTCTTGCAAAAATTCCGTTTAAGGGAAGTAAGGCATTGTATATGTACTTCCTGCTTGGTATGCTTGTTCCGGGCGAAGCTACCATCGTTCCGTTGTTTATTCTGGTAAATAATATGGGATTGATTGATACTTATGCCGGCCTGATTCTTCCGGGTGTTGCGGGAGCCATGACGCTGGTAATCACGATGAACTTCTTCAAAACGATTCCGGAAGAACTCCTGGAAGCTGTCCGAATTGACGGAGGAAGTGAGTTTACCATTTACTGCAGAATTATTATGCCGTTGTCCAAACCGATTCTTGCAACGGTTGGTTTGATGAGTTTTATCGGAAGCTGGAATAATTACCTGTGGCCATTGCTCTGTGTATACAATGAGAAGATGTTCACGCTTCCGATTGGTATTCCGACACTGCTGAGTATTCAGCGTCCGGACTATGTTGTACCGATGACTGCCAATATGATCGCTTCTCTGCCGATGATTATTTTGTATCTGATTTTTGAAAAACAGATCGTTCAGGGTGTTACCATGGATGGCATCAAGGGATGATGAAAACACGGGTTCGGGAAATTGATATTATGAAGGGCTTGCTTGTGCTGGCAATGATTCTCTGTCACTGCATCCAGTTTTTCGGGGATGAATCTGCAGGCCTTCAGAAATATCTGGCAGATTTTATTAATTTAACTACCTTTTCGGGCTTTTTATTCTGCTTCGGATATGTGTGTGAACTGATCTATTATCAGAAGAGTTTTAGAAAAGCTGCAGTAAAGATGGGAAAAAACGCAGTACGAATGCTGTTTGCTTTTTATATATCAGGAATTGCGTATATTGCATTTGCTCAGAGAAAGAGTTTCAGTTTCGAACGGATCTACCGGGTTTTGCTGCTTTGGGAATATCCGGGCTGGTCGGAGTTTCTGGCTTCTTTTGCGGCAGTGCTGGCAGTCGGAATTGTGCTGTATCCGCTGATGAAGCGTATGAACGGAAAAGTATTTCTGGGAATCACTGTTGTGTCACTGGTCGGCTGTTTTCTGCCATATGAACAGATTCATAATCCATATCTGGCACTGTTGGCGGGCTCTAAGGACTACATTACTTTTCCGGTTCTGCAGTATGGCGTGTTTTTTGCGGCAGGAGTATGGTTTTGTAAGAAAAAGACCAGTTGGGACGGGAAGACTCTTGCGGCTGCGGTTCTGGCCGGAACAGCGTTTGGTATTTATTATGTATCGTCCGGTTCACTTCCGGGAAGATTTCCACCAGGAATACTGTTTATCTGCGGCGGTATCGCAGGTGTGTATCTGTACCGTCTGCTGTCGCTGACATTGAAGATGGCTGCAGAGAAGAGTCAGATCATAAATCGGGCAGTTTCAGCAATTGAAAATATCGGGATGAATTCTCTGTTTTACCTGCTGATGAGCAATCTGCTGATTTTTGCTATGGAAGGTTCGAAATTCAAGTATCCTTCCCGTAATTTTGCGTATGCGTATGATCTGATCATATTGTTTATATTGTATTATTTTCGCGGATTAATGAAACAAAAAGATAAAAAATGATTGATGGAGGGAAATAGTTCATGAAATGCTATATCAAAGATTATCCAAGACCCCAGTTTGTTCGTGAGGATTGGGAAAATTTAAACGGAACCTGGGATTTTGCATTTGATGATGCAAATCAGGGAGAACGTGAGAAATGGTTTGAAACATTTACAGGAGATCTGAAGATTCAGGTGCCATTTACCTATGAAACAAAAATGAGTGGGATTCAGGATGAAAAACGCCATGACAATGTCTGGTATCACCGTACCATTCAGGTAGATGCCGGAAAACTGGAAGGCAGACGTTTTATGATCCATTTTGAAGGCAGTGATTTCCATACAAAACTCTGGGTAAACGGTCAGTATGCGGGAGATCACAAAGGCGGTTATGCAAGATTTTCTTTTGACATTACCGAGCTTTTAAAGGATGGAGAGAATGAGATTACTGTTAAGGCGGAGGATTCTTTTGATACTCAGCAGCCGCGTGGAAAACAGCGCTGGACAGATGATAATTTTGGCTGCTGGTATGTACAGACAACCGGAATCTGGAAAACCGTATGGACCGAGTATGTTCCGGAAGTCCGCCTGGACAAAGTAAAAATGACACCGGTTCTTCACGATGCAGCACTGGAACTGGAATATGAGGTGGAAGCACCGGAATGCCTGCTTGACGGACAGATCGAAGTTGTGGCAGAAGTGACTTTCGGCGACACGCTGATCAGCAGAACCAAAACAGCAGTGACTTCTTCTCATATCAAAACAACTGCAGATGTGTACCATAAGGGCGGCAATGGATTTGAGTGGGGCGTGCGTACCTGGAGTCCGGAAGATCCAAGCCTTTATGATGTGACATTCCAAGTGGTAAAAGACGGAGAAGTAGTGGATACCATTGGATCGTATTTTGCAATGCGTGAGATCAGAATTGACGGACCGAATATTCTCCTGAACGGACGTCAGCTGTACCAGAGACTGATTCTGGATCAGGGTTACTGGAAAGATTCTCATCTGACACCGCCTTCAGAAGAAGCACTGATTGAGGATATTGATAAGATTCATGCACTGGGTTATAACGGCCTGCGCAAACATCAGAAGACAGAGGATGAGAGATTCCTGTACTGGTGTGATGTGAAAGGTATGCTTGTATGGAGTGAAGTGGCTGCAGCATATCAGTATTCTGATAAAGCTGTGGAAGAATTCACCCGTGAGTGGCTGGAAATCGTAAGACAGAATTACAATCATCCGTGTATCATCACCTGGACGCCGGTCAATGAATCCTGGGGTGTTCCAATGGTCAAGACAGACCGGACACAGCAGCATTTTACAGAGATGCTGTATCATCTGACCAAGAGTATTGATAAATATCGTCCGGTAATTGTCAATGACGGATGGGAGCACACCATTTCCGATATCATTACTCTGCATGATTATGAAGAATGCGGAGAGGTTCTGAAAGCCCGTTATACAGAATATAAGGATGAACTTCTGAATAATGATGTTTATCATTGCGGTCATCACAGTGCACTGGCAAATGGATTTGCTTACAAGGGTCAGCCGATCATCATCAGTGAGTACGGCGGAATTGCGTTCTCCGGCGGCTCAGAGGGACAGTGGGGATATGGTAATACTGTGGCAACAAAAGAAGCGTTTATTGACCGTTTTGACCGTATCACAACAGCGGTAAAAGAAATTCCGTACTGCTGTGGTTTCTGCTATACACAGGTATCGGATGTACAGCAGGAGATCAATGGCCTGATGGATATGGAACGCAATTTCAAGATTGATCCGGAAATCATCCGTGAGATCAATGAGCGCAAGGTCGGATACTGGAGATCTTTCATGTAAACAGAATTATGCAGGGCAATAAGCCGCAGAATGGGTGGAAATTTCACATCCTGTTCTGCGGCATTATTAGATCAAAATCCCGGGTTTACAAACCACGGAAAGTGTGCTAGTATTTGAACATACGACAGGAAAAATACTGTCAAAATCAATAACTGTCCGGTCTGACACACCGTTGGAGAATCAGGGCAGAGAGAAAACTCGTGGAAGAAGAGAGTACACGTGCATACCGCATTACAGAGAAATCCCCGAAGGGACTTTTGCCCGGGGCTGAGAGGGATGTGTATGGGGCATATGGAAGATGGCTTCAGAGGGGCGCTGTCGAATATGGGCGTGTTCCGGAGAAACTGGTACAGAGATTGTTTTGCAGAATATGTGCCAGAGAGGACTTCGGAAGCACAGCACATGGTAGGCTGCGACAGGACCGCCTGTTACAGCGGGAAGGTATCGGATGTGAACGGAATCCGGAAATCATAAGTCACGTCTGTTCAGACAGGGAGCAGAGGAGATTTATTTTTGAAGGGAATTTTCACAGGAATCCTGTACCTGGCAAGGTTTCTGGCTGCGAGGCAGAAATGAACAGAAGTGGTAACACGGGTTTTACTCGTCTTCTCTGAATAAGAACAGAGAGGGCGTTTTTTTATGTTACAGGAAAGTGCTTCGCATTTTCCTGTGATATAAAACACGGGAAATTATGAGAATTTCCCATTTAAGGAGGAATCAGAAATGGAAAAGCAGAAATACTATATCACTACTGCCATTGCCTATACATCAGGCAAACCGCACATCGGAAATACGTATGAGATCGTGCTGGCAGACGCAATCGCCCGCTATAAGAGACAGCAGGGCTATGATGTATTTTTTCAGACCGGAACAGATGAACATGGACAGAAAATTGAGCTGAAGGCTGCAGAAGCAGGCATCACTCCGAAGGAATTTGTGGACAATGTATCCGGCGAAATTAAAGGTATCTGGGATCTGATGAATACATCTTATGACAAATTTATCCGTACAACAGATGCAGATCATGAAAAACAGGTACAGAAGATTTTCAAAAAAATGTACGCAAAAGGAGATATCTATAAAGGACATTACGAAGGAATGTACTGTACTCCATGTGAGTCTTTCTTTACAGAATCCCAGCTTGTCGACGGCAAATGTCCGGACTGCGGACGTCCTTGCGTTCCTGCAAAGGAAGAAGCTTATTTCTTCAAAATGAGCAAATATGCAGACCGCCTGATCGAGCATATCAATACACATCCGGAATTTATCCAGCCGGAATCCCGCAAGAATGAGATGATGAACAACTTCCTGCTTCCGGGACTTCAGGATCTCTGTGTATCCAGAACTTCCTTCAAATGGGGAATTCCGGTAGACTTTGATCCGGGCCATGTGGTTTATGTATGGCTGGATGCACTGACCAACTATATTACCGGTATCGGCTACGATTGTGACGGTGAAAGTACAGAGCAGTTCAGGAAAAACTGGCCGGCAGATCTTCATCTGATCGGTAAGGATATCATCCGCTTCCATACCATTTACTGGCCGATTTTCCTGATGTCGCTGGATCTGCCTCTCCCGAAGCAGGTATTCGGACATCCGTGGCTGCTTCAGGGCGACGGTAAGATGAGCAAATCCAAAGGAAATGTTCTCTATGCGGATGAACTGGTAGAATTCTTCGGAGTAGATGCTGTCCGTTATTTCGTACTTCACGAAATGCCGTTTGAGAACGATGGCGTGATTACGTGGGAATTGATGGTGGAACGTCTGAATTCTGAGCTTGCCAATACCCTCGGCAACCTTGTAAACCGTACCATTTCCATGTCCAATAAATATTTTGGCGGTGTGGTTGAAAACAAAGGCGCAGCAGAGCCGGTAGATGACGATCTGAAAGAATTCGTGCTGTCCATCCCTGCAAAAGTCGATGCAAAAATGGACAAACTCCGTGTGGCAGATGCGATCACAGAGGTATTTTCTCTGTTCAAACGCTGCAACAAATATATTGACGAGACTATGCCGTGGGCGCTGGCAAAAGATGAGACCAGACAGGACCGTCTTGCTACCGTTCTTTACAACCTTGTAGAGAGCATCTGCATCGGTGCGACTCTTCTGGAGTCCTTTATGCCGGAAACTACAGAAAAGATTCTTGCTCAGTTACATGCAGGCAAGAGAACGCTTGAGGATCTGAAAACATTTGGATTGTATGAATCCGGAACAAAAGTAACAGAAGCACCGGAAATCCTCTTTGCACGTCTGAAACTGGATGAGGTTATGGCAAAAGTTGCAGAACGCCATCCGCAGGTGGAAGAGACACAGGAACAGCCGGAGGAGGAGAAAGAAAACGTGATCGACATCGAGGCAAAACCGGAAATTACATTTGAGGATTTTGAGAAAATGCAGTTCCAGGTGGGAGAAATCATTGCCTGTGAAGCTGTCAAGAAATCCCGTAAACTTCTCTGTTCTCAGGTGAAGATCGGAAGTCAGGTTCGTCAGATCGTATCCGGAATCAAATCCAGCTACTCACCGGAAGAAATGGTGGGCAAGAAGGTTATGGTTCTTACCAATCTGAAACCCGCGAAGCTTGCCGGTATCTTAAGTGAGGGAATGATTCTCTGCGCAGAAGATGCTGACGGCAATCTGGCTCTGGTCGCTCCGGAGAAAGATATGCCTGCAGGTGCGGAAATCTGCTGATCACCGCAGATGCTGAAAAGCCGGAAATTTATTTCCGGGAGACAAAAGGTGTTTTTTTGGAATCGTCTGATAAGATGAGATTAAATAAAAATTATACAGAATTTTTTGGATAACCGGGTTGACAAAGGCTCCTGAAGAATATTATAGTAAGAGTAAGGAAATGTCTGTTCCACACGGACATTATGAATGATAAAAGGGAGTAGCTGGCACATTTGTGTTTGCGATGTCGTCAATCTCGATGGATAATCGTTGGTAAAATCCCGGAGCAATTTTCAAGTACGCTCCAGGTCAGCAGAAATACCTGTGAATTATCCGTCCGTATCGTAATGAAACAGCGAGACTTTTATTGTATGTTTTTTCATACAATGAAAGTCTCGCTTTTGTTGTATAACGGGAATCCTGTAAGGAGAAATATATAAGAGAACCTATATAAGAGAATCCTGTAAGGCAGCCCATATAAAGAAAATGCATACAAACAGAATCCTGTAAAGAAAATCTTATCAGTAAAAGAAAGGGTGATTCTATGAAAGCGTATTACAATCAGACATCTGAAGAAATCCGGATGGAACTGAACGGAACTCTGGAGCCTCTGACAGACAGTCAGGTAAAAGCCAGACAGCAGAAATACGGAATGAATGAACTGACAGAGGCAAAGAAGAAAACAACTCTGCAGATTTTTCTGGAGCAGTTCCGGGATTTTCTGGTGATCATTCTGATCGGTTCTGCCGTAGTTTCTGTGCTTTTGGGCGAAACAGAAAGTGCCGCTGTCATTCTGGTGGTTATTACCATGAATGCGATTCTCGGCACAGTACAGACAATCAAAGCAGAGCATTCTCTGAACAGTCTGAAAGAATTGTCCGCACCGACGGCAAAGGTTCTCAGAAACGGAATGATCATGGAGATTCCCGGACGGGAAGTGACAGTAGGAGATGAAGTCCATCTGGAAGCAGGAGATTTTATTCCGGCTGATGGAAGAATTCTGGAAAGTGCCAGTCTGAAAGCAGATGAAAGTGCTCTGACCGGAGAAAGCCTTGGTGTGGAGAAAACCAGTGACACGCTTCCGGGGGAACTTCCGCTGGCAGACCGCAGAAATATGGTATATTCCGGAAGTTTTGTTACCTATGGGCGTGCCCGCTATCTTGTAACAGGTATCGGAATGGAGACAGAAGTGGGAAAAATTGCCGGACTTCTGAAGAATACTTCTGAGAAGAAGACTCCCCTTCAGGTGAATCTGGATCAGTTTGGACGGAAGCTCTCCATCATGATTCTTGTTTTGTGCGCTGTGATATTTGGAATACAGGTACTGCGCGGGGGAAATGCAGCAGATGCATTTTTGTTTGCGGTAGCCCTGGCTGTTGCGGCGATTCCGGAAGCATTGAGTTCCATTGTAACGATTGTGCTGGCTTTTGGCACACAGAAGATGGCAAAAGAGGGGGCCATTGTCCGGAAGCTGCAGGCTGTGGAAGGGCTTGGCAGCGTTTCTGTAATCTGTTCTGACAAGACCGGAACTCTGACTCAGAATAAAATGACAGTAGAGCATTATTATCTGGAAGGAAAAGATGTTCCGGCGAAGGAAATCAATCCGATGAATCCTCTTCATAAACAGATGATGCGTTACAGCATCCTCTGTAATGATTCCACCAATATGGACGGACAGGAAATCGGTGATCCTACAGAAACAGCGCTGATCAATCTGGGGGATAAAAGGGGAGTACCCGCACAGCGTGTGAGGGAGGTTTATTCTCGTCTCGGTGAGCTTCCTTTTGACAGTGACAGAAAACTGATGTCTACGCTGCACCAGCTGCGTGACGGATATACGATGATCACCAAGGGTGCTGTGGATGTGATGCTGAACCGTGTGAAATATATCCAGAAGGATGGAGTGGTGCGTGAAATAACACCGGAAGATGTACGAGAGATTGAGAAAGCCAATGAAGTGTATTCTTCTGATGGACTTCGTGTTCTGGGCATGGGTTACCGGAGGATGGACCAGGAGAGAGCGCTGGAGCCCGAAGATGAAAATTATCTGGTGTTTCTCGGCCTGATCGCAATGATGGATCCGCCCCGTAAGGAAAGTGCTGGTGCAGTTGCAGACTGTATCAGTGCGGGAATCCGTCCAATTATGATCACAGGTGACCACAAAGTAACGGCTTCAGCGATTGCCAGGCGCATCGGAATTTTGAAAGATCCGTCTGAAGCCTGTGAGGGTGCGGAAATCGATCATCTGAGTGACAAAGAACTCCAGGATTTTGTAGAACATGTCTCTGTATATGCGCGCGTTTCCCCGGAACATAAAATCCGCATTGTCCGTGCATGGCAGGAAAAAGGCAATATTGTAGCGATGACAGGAGACGGGGTCAATGACGCTCCGGCGCTGAAACAGGCGGATATCGGTGTTGCCATGGGAATTACAGGAACCGAAGTTTCCAAGGATGCGTCTTCTATGATCCTGACAGATGATAATTTTGCAACCATTGTCAAAGCAGTGGAAAACGGAAGGAATGTATATGCGAATATCAAGCGCTCCATTCAGTTCCTTCTGTCCGGTAATTTTGCGGCAATCCTGGTGGTGCTGGCAGCTTCTCTCTGCGGACTTCCGGTACCTTTTGAGGCAGTCCATCTGCTTTTTATCAATCTGGTGACAGACAGTCTTCCGGCTATCGCCCTTGGCCTGGAACCGCATAAACATACGGTGATGAACGAAAAGCCCCGTCCTGTGAATGAATCCATTCTTACAGGAACGTTTCTGCAGAGAGTGGGAGTGGAAGGCGGCATGATCGGCCTGATTACACTGGGAGCTTTTCTGATCGGTTATCAGGGAGGGAATGCAAAGCTTGCCAGTACAATGGCATTCGGCGTACTCTGTCTTTCCAGACTGGTGCATGGATACAACTGCAAAAGCAAGAGACCGGTTTTATCTGTAAAGCAGTTATTCAATAACAGATATATGCAGGGTGCATTTATGACCGGATTTATACTACTGACAACAGTACTGACAGTACCGGCGCTGCATGGGATGTTTGCCGTGCAGACCCTGAATCTGACGCAGCTTCTGATTGTGTATGGGCTCGCGTTTCTGACACTGCCTGTGATCCAGCTGCTGAAAGTACTGAGAAAATTATTGCTGGTGAAGTCTGCGTAAGCAGACATTTCCATTTAGCAGGAAATGCCAGCGTGCTGCCCGCTTATACATCAGGAAATGAAAGCAGATACAGGAAAGCAGCAGACCGGTCACTTGACGCGGGGCGGGTTATTTCCTATACTATAACATAACGGCTGAAATCTGTGCATTGAAGGAGAAAGAATATGGGAGATGGTTTTACTCATTTTGACGATAATGGAAATGCGGTGATGGTGGATGTTTCGGAGAAGCGTGTGACATTCCGGACTGCAGTTGCCACAGGGACGATCCATGTTGGCGAACAGATTATGGAAGCAGTTTCCCGGGGAACGGTAAAAAAAGGTGACGTACTTGGAGTCGCTCGCGTAGCTGGAATTATGGGGGTCAAAAGAACCTCCGATCTGGTGCCGATGTGCCACCCTCTTCCTGTGCAGAAATGCTCCATTGACTATGAACTGGACAGAGAAAAAAATATGATTCGTGTGTTCTGCACCGTAAAAACAGAAGGAAAAACAGGGGTGGAAATGGAGGCGCTTACAGGGGTGCAGGTGACTCTTCTGACGATTTATGATATGTGTAAAGCAATTGATAAGCATATGGTGATGTCGGATATCCATCTGGTAGAAAAGACAGGAGGAAAAAGCGGAACTTTCCGTTTTGATTGATAAGAAATGATAGACCGCTGTGGACGAAAAATAGACTATCTGCGGATTTCTGTGACAGATCGGTGTAACCTCCGCTGTATTTACTGTATGCCTGAGGGCGGAGTAAAGCTGGTAGACCGTTCGATGATTCTGCAGGAGCCGGAACTGGTACGGGTCGTCCGTGTAATGGCAGAGCTTGGAATCTGCAAGATCAAACTGACCGGCGGAGAACCTCTGGTGAGGCCCGGGATGCCGTCTCTGATCAGGCTGCTGAAAGAGATTCCCGGTATCCGGAAGGTGACTCTTACCACGAATGGTGTGTTGCTAAAAGAACAAATGAAAGACCTGGCATACGCCGGTCTGGACGGACTGAATATCAGCCTGGACAGTTTGGAGGAAGTGTGTTATCAGAAGATTGCAGGAAGAGACAATCTTCATGAAACTCTTGAAGGAATCCGGGAAGCACTGAAGTATCCGTCGGTTTCTCTGAAAATCAACTGTGTTCCGCTGGGACTGGAAGAGCAGGATCTGTGTGAGATTGCAGCGCTGGCGCAGAAGTATCCGCTTCATGTTCGTTTTATAGAAATGATGCCGATTGGATATGGCAAAGAATTCCGGGGAATGCAGGAAGCAGAGATCATCAAACTTCTGGAGAAGTGTTTCGGGAAACTGATTCCCTATGAGGGCGAAAAAATTGGAAATGGACCGTGTCATTATTATTCTGTGAACGGTTTTATGGGGAAAATCGGTTTTATCAGTGCGATCAGCCATAAATTCTGTAGGGAATGCAACCGGATCCGGCTGACTTCGCAGGGGTATCTCAAGACCTGCCTGCAGTATACCGCAGGAAGGGATCTACGGGAGGTTATCCGTTCCGGCGGGACGGATGAAGATCTGAAAAAAGTAATCAGAGAGGCGCTTGCAGAGAAGCCGGAAGGACATGCTTTTCTGGAAAAAGCGCCGGAAGATGAGACAGAGAAATTATGTATGTCCCAGATTGGCGGATGATGGATTGGTTATGGGCTTTTGGATAGAAGATGAGAACAGATCGGGATGCATAGAGCTTAGAATAAAAATTGAAACACGATGTATGGGAATATGTTCTTGAGAAGATGGAGGTGCACTATGAAACGGGCAGCGATTATTACATCAAGTGATACAGGATACAGAGGGGAACGGGAGGATCTGAGCGGTCCTGCAATCAGAGAAATTCTGGAGCGGGAAGGGTACGAAGTGGTTTCCATGGATCTTCTTCCGGATGACCGGGAGATGCTGGCAGGACGGATGGAAGAGATTGCGGACTCCCATGCAGCAGAGCTGATTCTGACCACAGGAGGAACCGGTTTTTCCCAGAGGGATGTGATGCCGGAGGCTACAGAGGACATCATCGAGCGCAGAGTTCCGGGGATTCCGGAGGCGATACGTGCTTACAGTATGACGATTACGAAGAGGGCTATGCTGAGCCGTGCCACAGCAGGAATCAGGAAAAAAACGCTGATCATTAATCTCCCGGGAAGTCCTAAGGCAGTCAGGGAAAGTCTGGAATATATCGTGGATTCTCTTGCCCATGGCATTGAAATTCTGACCGGTGAAGCTAAAGATTGTGCCCGGAAATAATATAAATCAACCGTTAATCATTAAGTATCAGAAGTAAAATTGTGCATGAAGGATGAGAAAAAATGGGCAGAGTAATTGCGGTATGCATCAGTGAAGCGAAGGGAACACAGAAAAAAAATGTACACAGCGCGGAATTTATCGAGGATTGGGGAATCAGAAATGATGCCCATGCAGGCAAATGGCACCGTCAGGTCAGCCTGCTATCTCATGACAAAATAGAAGCTTTCCGCGCCAGAGGGGCACAGGTGGAAGACGGCGCGTTTGGAGAGAATCTGGTAGTGGAGGGAATCGATTTTGCCTCGTTTCCGGTGGGAACGATTTTTCGGTGTAATGATGTTGTGTTGGAGCTGACTCAGGTGGGGAAAAAATGCCACCATGGCTGTGAAATTTTCCGGAAAATGGGGGATTGTATTATGCCAAGAGAAGGTGTTTTTACAAAGGTTCTTCACGGCGGAGTCATCAGTGAGGGAGACGAACTGACGGTTGACCATAAGAAGAATAAAATTTTGACATTTAGTTATGATGACGGGGTAACACAGGATGTCCACCTGATTGAGTTATTTCATAAATACCATATGAAGGCAACCTTTAATTTAAACAGCGGGCTGCTGGGACAGGAGAATGAACTTGTACGGGATGGCGTTCGTATTTCCCATAATAAGAATAAGCCGGAAGATGTCCGTTTTATCTATGATGGACATGAAGTAGCAGCACATACGCTTACCCATCCTCTTCTGACACAGATCGAGGATGTTCAGGAAATCATCCGTCAGGTGGAAGAGGATCGGATAAAGCTGAGCGATTTATGCGGATATGAAGTGATTGGAATGGCATACCCGGGCGGCGGAGTGAATTATAATGATCATGTCAGTGATGTGATCCGGAAACATACCGGTATCAGGTATGCCAGAACAACGTGCTCGTCTCACAGCTTTGATCTTCAGAATCATTTGTATCAGTTTCAGCCCAGTGTTTATCATCATACGGAAATGGATCGGATGTTTGAGATGGGACGTGAGTTTCTGGAATTGAAGACAGATGAACGCAAAATTTTTTATGTATGGGGACATGCCTATGAATTTGATATCAGAAATGAGTGGAAGCGATTTGAAGAATTTCTTGAGATGATGAGTGGCCGAGAAGATATTGCTTACTGCACGAACCGGGAAGCATTTCTGTTGTAATAGGACGAGGCGGGCAGTCGAAAATGAATGATACCAGGAGGGAAAATAATGATTTTTGATACACATGCGCATTATGATGATGAGGCTTTTGACGCAGACAGAGATGTACTTCTGGAGTCTATGGAATCAAATGGAATCGGGACAATTGTAAATGTCTGTGCCTCCATAGATGGTTTGGAAAAGACCATTGCATTAATGGAAAAATATCCGTTTGTTTATGGCGCTATCGGAGTTCATCCGGATGACGCAGACCAGATGACCCAGGAAACGCTGGACAAAATAAGAACGCTGCTGCAGCATGAAAAAGCGGTTGCTGTGGGGGAAATCGGGCTTGATTATTACTGGCACAAAGAAAAAGAAGAGCATCTGATCCAGCAGAACATGTTCCGTGCCCAGATGGAGATTGCAAGGGAAGAGAAGCTTCCTTTTATGATTCACAGCAGGGAAGCTGCGGAGGATACCCTCAATATCGTACGGGAATATATGAAAGGCGGAATGTATGGAGGAATTATCCACTGCTTTTCCTACAGCAAAGAAATTGCGAGAGAATACCTGAATATGGGACTTTCTCTTGGAATCGGAGGAGTGGTTACATTTCAGAATGCCCGGAAGCTGAGAGAAGTGGTGGAATATGCACCGATGGAGCAGATTGTGCTGGAGACAGACAGTCCGTATCTGGCCCCGGTTCCGTTCCGCGGTAAGCGAAATTCCTCACGGAATCTGCCTTATGTGGTAAACAGGATAGCGGAACTGAAGGGAATTACCCCGGAAGAAGTGATTGAAATTACAGAAAAAAATGCCCGGAAACTGCTGAATTTATAGCAGTACCCGGGCATTTGCCTGTAATATAAATAAACCCTCCGGGCAGGATTCTTTCTTGAAACTGCCAGGAATTCAGATGTCAGTAGGAATCCTCATAGTACTCATCTTCTTCTGAACTGTCGGAATCGCTGCTGCCGGAATGAAGCTGTTCATAATATTCCCATGCGTGAATGGATTCGGTATCTTCTACCACTTCTCCGGTAGTCTTGTCGACCATGTTTCCCTCCGAGTCAAACCGCACATTCAGAAGATTGGTGTTTGTGGATGGTTTGACATTCATGGACATGATCTCTTCATATTTGGTCTTAAGATTTTCCAGAGTAAATTCGTCACCGATCAGGTCTCGGACGCTGTGCCGGGAAGCAAGCTCTTCCGTATAGTCTTCCAGCATATAGGGACCGTATTCTCCGGAATCATGGTTGTAATGCATAACCAGAGGCTTCACTTCCGGGGAGAGAATTTCAACAGTGGTGGTATCTCCAAGGACGGTTTTTTGAATCGTAAAGCTTGCCATGCCTCCCAGAAGTTCCGGCAGCTGCTGCTGTGTAGATACGAAGTTTCCGAGAGAATAAAAGATCACAGCACTGTGGCCCTGATCATCAGAAATGCGTCCGTAAGGCTGAAGCACATGCGGATGTCCGCCGATGATCACATCAACACCCTGCTGGAGGAGAAAAGCTGCCCATTGTTTTTCATATTCATTAGGCATGGTCTCATCTTCTGTACCCCAGTGGGCTACAAAAATGATGCAGTCACTGACCTGTTTCGCTTTTTGAATGTCAGCGGCAACCTGGTCTTTGTCAAAAATACTGATCATGAAATCATTGCCCTCTCCTGCACCGGAATTATTGGTACCGTATGTATAATCCAGAAATGCAATGGTAATGCCGTTGATCTCCAGTGTTTGAACAGTATCCGCATCTTCCTGCGTTTCATGGATACCAAGTACCGGAATATCCGGATAATTGGTTTTCCAGAAATCAAAGGTTTGCTGCATGAAGTCATATCCATAGTCGTCGAAATGATTGGTAGCAGATTCAATGACATTGAAACCTGCCTTGACTACAGCATCTGCCACTTCTACAGGGGTGGCAAAGGAGGGATAGGAGCTGATGGAGTCATGGTCTGTTGTTAATACGGTTTCCTGGTCGATCATGGCAACATCTGCCGCCTGAATCTCATCCAGAACATTGGCATATATGTGATCATAATTCCAGGTGCCGGATTCATTCTGACCGGAATACAGAAGCGATTCGTGGTAGAGATTGTCACCTACGGCAATGACTTTTGCAGTGGAAACGACAGGAGTGCGGGCTGCTTCTTCCTCCTTCAGTCGGGCTGCTTCGGCTGCTTTGGCCGCATCTTCCACCGGTTTGCGGATCATCTGGTAATCCACCTGATAAAATACCAGAACCAGAATCACAAGTGCAGCGCAGGAAGCGATGAAACTGATTTTGGAATTACTTTTTTCTTTAAAATTCAGCGGAGTATTTTGATTATTTTTCATAGGAAATTCCTTTACACAAGTTATTTGATGCAGTTATTCAAACGCGCTCTGATACAGGCAAGGTTACTTAACTTCATATTATAGCAAATTCAATAATGTAAAGAAAGTAATTATTGAAAAAAATGCTTTGTGTATCAAATTAATCTGTAGTATGATAAAAGCAAAATGGCAGTGTTCCGTTATTTTTTATAAACAGGAAGGGGAGAGGAAATGGATCATTACAAAGCAATTAATGACGTACTGGTAAATCTGTTTAACGAAATCCTGGATATCGAACGAAAAGCGCTGATTAACGGAGAATACAAGGATATCTCCGTTAATGATATGCATGTGATAGAAGCAATTGGGATGAAGGAGCCGAGAAATATGTCGGCCGTTTCCAGGGATCTGTCGGTGACTGTAGGAACGCTTACAACAGCGGTAAACAGTCTGGTAAAAAAAGGATATGTGAAGCGTGTGCGAAGTGAGGAGGACCGGAGAGTCGTTCTGATTTCTCTGACACCAAAGGGTGAAAAAGCATATTATCACCACAAAGGTTTCCATGACAAAATGGTCCTGGCGGTCTTGCAGGATCTGAATGCGCAGGAGACGGAAAGCCTTACGCGTGCACTGCTTAAATTGCAGAAATTTTTCCGTACTTATGATAAGTAAAGTGTGATCTAGAGCGTGTTGCTATGCTGAGTATTTTTGAGATGTGCTGTCAGGAAAATAGAAAAGTCAGATGCACGCTCTAAGAAGTATACTCCCGGAGTATGTATTTCTGCAGTACAGGAAACTGGACCGGGCCGATCTGGAGAATTTTCTGATGAAACTCTTTCAGGTCAAAATCATCTCCGGCTGCTTTGGCGCAGGCAGTCCGAAGGTCCAGGAAGTTGAGATATCCCCAGTAGTATTTCAGATAATTGGCGGGTGTTTCCACGATATACTGGAAAATATTCCGGGCGGTTTTTTCATCCTGAATACCGAAAGCCTTGAGAAAATCGGCTGTCTGTGCTTCGCTCCATCCTCTGTAATGAATTCCGATATCCAGGAGAGAATTGATACAGAGATTGATGCTGCGGTTCAGCCATGACAGACGGGCGATTTCCGGGGCATTTTCGGAATCGGAAAGCTCTCCCGCATAGAGGCAGGCATATGGCTCCGTATAGGTGGCCCAACCTTCGATATAGCCGCTGGAAGTAATCAGCTGCCGGATGTTTGAGGGCGTCTGTCCGGCAAAAAATACGGTCTGGTAAAGATGCCCCGGATATCCTTCATGCGCAAGTGTGGTGAATAATTCCACAGAAGAGGACTGCCCGGAACGATTGATATAAATAACATTGGGACTTTTCGTATCCAATGGCGGTGTGAGATAAAAGGCCGGGCTCAGATATTCTTCCATGGAACCAGGAACATATCGGATCTCCCAGGCGGTCTCGTCGATTTGCGGAAAATCTTCCTGCATACAGGTCTTCAGTGTTTTCAGAATCGTATCAGGCTCCATTTCGGGAAACCATGAGGAATCCTTCAGCTGTGCTGTGAGTGAGGAATCCTGCCTCAGAATTTCACCGGCTTCTTTGCTGTCCAGAAGAAGCTGCTGCAGGAGCCGTTTTTCTGTCTGGCGGACAGGGACATAGGACCCAACCTGACTTTTGAGAAGGTAGAGATAGTATTGTTTTCCACCCTCGAATGCGGCAAGTCCGCGGCTGCTTTTGCCTGTGCCGCGAAGAGCATCCAGACCTTCGATCAGTTCCCGGTAGGCGGGAATCACTTCATTTAAAAAGATTTTCTCATGTGTTTCCTCTAATTTTTCCCTTTCCTTTTCGGAAAATTTTCCGTATTCGGAGAGTTTCTGACTGAAAATTTCAAGCATATAATTGGATTTTGGATCTTTGATAAAAGCCCTGCACTGTTCCAGAATGCGGTCAAGTGTGGTATCACTCATAAAAAGTCCGGCAGCTGACTTTTCCTGCTCAAAAGCAAGGATACTCTGGAAATATGGCCGGACGGTGGTAAGAAGGTTCAGATAATCACGGATGTCCTCGTCTCTGCGGAAGGTATATTCTGCAAGAAGTACGGGCAGCTGAGCCTGGATACCAAGGCTGGGGCTTAAGGGCTCTTCCAGAAGAGTCAGACCATCCAGGGAACATTCCGTGTGATAATAAAGCAGTAGCATATCCAGAGTCAGCTGGTTTTCTTCGGATAGTCTGGAATAGGCGAAATCTTTCAGAATGGTTTCATATTCCTGACATTGGCTGAGAGCTTCGCTTCGGTCGGAACTGACTGTTCCGAGAGATGGGGCAGCAGCGGAAATTCCCTGTTTTTCCGGGAGGGCCAGAGAATAATGAAGGGTCAGGGAATTTTGGGAAACCTCTTTTTTGAAAATGGATTCTGCAAAGGATTCAAATCTGGCATTTTCTGATAAAACATGATTGGTAAGATAGCCGGTGAAAATACCGAGGAAAAGAACAAAAATCAGTGAAACGGTGATCTTCAGAGCCTTTTTGGGAGAACAGTTTCTGGGAAACATAGATGTCCTTTCGCTGGCAGCTGTTTTTACTATCATATTGGAAAAGCGGGAAATCTATGCTATCATGGAGAAAAACAGGCTGCGAATTTGTGTACCGTGATTTTTTCGGAGAAATCATGTGCCGGTTTTTGCAGATGTTGATTGGAAGAAAGGGAGCGAAAAGATGTCAGAAGTATATGATTTGATTATATTGGGAGCAGGACCGGCAGGAATCAGTGCTGCAATTTATGCGGCACGTGCCGGTCTTCATACGTTGTGGCTGGACAAGCAGTTTGCGCCGGGCGGCCAGATCATCAGTACCTATGAGGTGGATAATTATCCGGGAATGCCGGGGATCAGCGGGATGGATCTTGGGGAAGCGATGGCTGCACATGCTAAGAAGCTTGGAATTTCTCCAGTGAGAGAGAATGTGCTTTCTGTGGAAGAAGAGGCAGGAGAGAAGATCGTGCGGACGAAAAAAAATACGTACAGGGCAAAGACCCTTCTCATTGCCTGCGGTGCTTCCCACCGGAAACTTGGTATTCCGGGAGAGGAAGAACTGGGAGGCATGGGAGTATCCTATTGTGCCACCTGTGACGGTGCTTTTTTCAAAGACAGGACGGCGGTGGTTGTCGGCGGAGGAAATACAGCAGTAGAAGATGCGCTTTTTCTGGCAGGAATCTGCAGGAAGGTTTATCTGGTACACAGAAGAGACAAGCTTCGTGCGGATAAAGTCCTTCAGGACCGTCTGATGGAATGCGCAAACGTGGAACTGGTATGGGACAGTATTCCTTTGGAAATCCGGGGAAATGAGCAGGTAACAGGGCTTCTGGTGCGCAATGGAAAGACCGGGGAAGAACGTTTTCTGGATGTGGATGGTGTGTTTATTGCAGTCGGAATTGTACCAAATACGGAAAAATTTAAGAATTTTGTGCAAATGGACGAAAATGGCTACATTGCTGCAGGGGAAGAAGGGGTGACAAATACGCCCGGAGTCTTCGCTGCAGGGGATATCCGCACCAAATCGCTCCGTCAGGTGGTCACAGCGGTGTCTGACGGGGCAAATGCTGTGTATTCGATTCAGAAATATTTACTAAAGGAAAAATAGGCATGTGCATTTTTGTATGGTAAATATGCTGTTTTGAGCGGTGATTTTTATAACTGTCAAAATTTGACAGAAAATTTTTTGTATGATAGTATGCGCAAATGTTTCGGCGGAGAATCCTGCATAGCAGGATTCTATCTTAGAAAATCTGTGTGATATCTGTGTCGGGAAAATGCATGAAATCTGTGTCAGCAGAAATGTATAAAACTGCCGGAACATTGTTGACGGAATAAACGGATATGATTCAAAAGAGGAGTATATTATCATGAGAAAAAATAAAATCACTGCGTTGTTGTTATGTGTATGTATGCTGGCGGCAGGTTCCTCTGTGTCTGCAGAACCGGTAAAGAAAACGGAGACAGCAGAGGAAGAACTTCGTGAGGAAATTGTGGAGTTTGCGGTGCAGTTTGAGGGGAATCCTTATGTCTATGGAGGTACCAGTCTGACAGGCGGGGCGGACTGCTCCGGATTTGTGATGTCAGTCTTTCAGGAATTCGGTTATGAGCTTCCGCGGGTGGCTGCGGATCAGTGCAATTCCTCCACGCAGAAAAGTATAGAGGATATTCAGCCGGCGGATTTGGTCTTTTATGGAAACGGGGGCATCAGTCATGTGGCGCTGTACATCGGAGATGGCCAGATCATTCATGCCAGCACCTCTGCCAGCGGAATCAAAATTTCCGATTATGATTATGAGACCCCGGTGGCTGTCGGGACATATTTGGAATCATAACTATAGAAGGGAACGCAATTATGAGCACAATGTCAGAACGTGCAAAAGTTTATTACCTTTGCTTTTAACATCTGTCTTTGAAGAAATTGATCAGCAATTTGTTTTCTCTGAAGTTGCTATTGAACACGCTGAGCTTCTGTGATATTATGAATATAAGGAAAACAACCGCCCACAAGGGGTTGACCTATTATAGCGTAACATAGAAAATGCCACCCATTACCGGTCAAAGTATGAGGGTGGTTTTTCTATGCCTTAAAACATTATTTGATAAACGTAAAAACGAATGTCAGCAATGCTAAAATGAACGTTCCAAAAGCCATCAGGTCTTTAAAATCAAAATGATTTTTGTCCATCAGCACACTCATCTTTCTTGTATATATTTTGGCAGACACTGAACAAAGTTGTCAATGAATTCTTCCAACTGTTCGCCCAGACAATGTCGAGACTTATCCGGAATTGTAGAATAAAATCGCATTTTAAGCAAAATGCACAAAAGAAAACGAAAAATGTGGATTGTGGATAACTTGGTGCAAAAACTATCCACATTAGAAAACCTTGGAAACCCTAGAAAAATCAAGTTATACACAAAGTTATCCACATTATCCACAGTGATAACATGTGGATTATTAGATTTACATAATGATATTTTAAACACATGTTCTGGTAAAATGTCCTAAACTGACAAAATATGACAGGGATATTAAAAAAATGATTGACTTTTAAAATGTGAAAAAAGTATAGAATATTTTTATCAAACATAAACAATAAGGATTAAAATAATTATATTATCAGAATATTAAAGGAAATGTTTAAAGACAGGTTCCAATCCGGAAAAACTTTGCAGAGTGAGCGTTTTGTACAAAATAATGAGCAAATAGGATAAATGCTGAGATGTAATAAAACTGTAACAAATTGTCATAGTGGAAATGATAAGAAAGTTATACACATATCAAAACAGAAGAAGAGCCTTCCATGTGGATAATGTATTCTCATTTGTCAGATATTCGAATCTGACTTCTGAGAACGGTTCTGCCATGTGGAAAGCTCTTTTTTGGTATACTGCTGATTGCAGTTCCCTAAGTGTTTTGTTTCATCCGCTTGATGACCTTCAGTCTGGTGAATTCCTCACGTTCTTTTTCTTCCAGTGCGTTCTGAATATCTTTGGTGAGTGTTTCGTATCTTGGGATGGTGATGTTTTTCAGAGCATTGGCGCGCTTCTGCGTTTTTTTGATATTGGCGGCAAGACGGATAGCGGCATTTTCCACCATGGAGAGCTGAATGGAGAGCTCTTTGACCTTTTCAAAGGCAGCTTTGGCTTCATCCAGGGACATCTTTGTGCTGTAATAAGCATAGGTGGGTTTGCTGCCTGCTGTTTTGTCATATTCCACCAGAGGGATTTCCGTCCCCATGACACTGCGGCTTTTGATGCGGATAGAATCCTCTACAGGAACGGTACAGGCAATCTGTTCTACGAACGCAATCCCAATCTCCATGTTGGCTTTCTGCAGTGCTGCATAGGCAGTACGGAATGTGTGATCGATCTGCGTCTGGATATCTTTGGCTTGGTCAATGAGTTCCATCATTTCCCGGATAAGGATATTTCTCTTCTTATCCATCAGTTCGTAACCCTGACGGGAAAGTGCCAGTGAATTTTTGGCAAGAATCAGGTTTCCTTTGGTAGGAAAGGTATTCGGATCCATGAAACCACCTCCAATCTTTTTTATTTGTTACAGTAAATGACTAAGTATGCCGGATGCTGAATTCCATAAAACCAGTCAGAGAATCAGATTCTGAATTGCATAAAGTCTGCCGGAGAATCAGCTCCGGACTGTCTCATGATAATATTTATCAAGAATCTTCGTATCAATACGGTCAAGTTCTTCTTTGGGAAGAAGTCCGAGAAGCTCCCAGCCTTTGTCTAAGGTTTCCTGAATGCTGCGGTTCTCGCTTTCGCCCTGGCCGACAAATTCGGCTTCAAATGCCTTGCCGAATACCAGATACTGTTTGTCCAGCGGCGAGAGCTCATCTTCACCGATAACAGAAGCAAGGGCGCGTGCGTCACCGACCTTCGCATAACAGGAGAAAAGCTGGTTGGCAACATCCTGATGATCTTCCCGGGTGAAGCCCTCACCGATACCATCCTTCATCAGACGGGAAAGGGAAGGAAGCACATTGATCGGAGGGTAGATTGCCTGTCCGTGAAGCTGACGATCCAGAACAATCTGCCCTTCAGTGATATAACCTGTCAGGTCAGGAATCGGATGTGTAATATCATCGTTCGGCATGGTCAGGATCGGAATCTGTGTAACGGAGCCGGTGCCGCCTCTGACGATACCTGCACGTTCGTACAGGGTGGCAAGTTCGCTGTACAAGTAGCCCGGATAACCTTTTCTGGAAGGTATTTCCCCCTTGGAAGAGGAAACTTCACGCATTGCCTCGCAGAAAGAAGTAATATCCGTCAGGATAACAAGGATGTGCATTCCCTTTTCAAATGCAAGGTATTCTGCAGCTGTCAGGGCGATCTTTGGAGTCAGGAGTCGTTCCACTACCGGATCGTTTGCAAGATTCAGGAACATAACAACGTGGTCAGAAGCTCCGCTTTCCTCAAAGGTACGGCGGAAAAATTCCGCAACATCGTATTTGACACCCATAGCGGCAAATACGATAGCAAAATTTTCATCAGAATCACCGCCAAGAGAAGCCTGCTGAACAATCTGCGCAGCAAGTTTGTCATGGGGAAGGCCGTTTCCGGAAAAAATAGGAAGTTTCTGGCCCCGGATCAGTGTGGTAAGTCCGTCGATGGCGGAAATACCGGTGTTGATGTAGTTTCTTGGATATTCACGGGTAACCGGATTCAGCGGAAGACCGTTGATGTTCAGGCTGACCTCCGGAGTGATCGCACCAAGACCATCAATGGGCTGGCCGATACCGTTGAAGGTACGTCCGAGAATTTCCGGAGAAAGTCCGATTTCCATGGGATGACCGGTCAGACGGGTATGGGTGTTGCAAAGAGACATATTGTCGGTTCCCTCAAATACCTGAATAACCGCCTTATCTTCATAGATTTCAATGATACGGCCGATCTTTCTGGTGCCGTCGTCCATACGGAATTCCACGATTTCTTCGTTTGCGGCATTTTTCACACCTTCCAGGACGACCAGAGGGCCGTTTATTTCGCTTAAACCTAAATATTCGATTGCCATATAAACTTTTCCTCCTTATCAGCCGTTTTTCTCTAATACATGGTTATAGAAATCATCGATTGCCTGATGATATTCGTCAAATTTTTCCGGATGATCATTGGGAACATCGTATTTGATGGCAATGACACGTTCAAAAATATTGTCTTCTTTCAGAACGGAGACCGGCATTCCGCGGTTGATCAGAGCGCGGGATTTTTCATAGAGATAAAGGATGGTTTCCATCATTTTGAGCTGTTTTTCCATAGGAACGCAGGTATCATCCGGATGGAAGGCATTCTGCTGCAGGAAGCCGAGACGGATGACTCTGGCGATTTCCAGTGTCAGTTTCTGATCATCCGGAAGTACGTCGCTTCCGATCAGTTTGACGATTTCCATCAGGGAACTTTCCTGGTTCAGGATAGCCATGATCTGGTTGCGGTAAGTGACAAATTTGGGTGATACATGGTCTCTGTACCATGGGGAAAGATCCTCCAGGTATTCACTGTAGCTGGTGAGCCAGTGAATGGCCGGGAAATGACGGGCATAGGCAAGGGATTTGTCCAGGCCCCAGAAACAGCGGACGAAACGCTTGGTGTTCTGAGTAACAGGCTCGGAAAAGTCACCGCCCTGAGGGGATACCGCTCCGATAATGGAAACGGAACCTTCTGTGCCGTTGAGGTTCTGCATCATTCCGGCTCTCTCATAGAATGCGGAAAGCTTGGAAGCAAGATAGGCCGGGAAACCTTCCTCTGCAGGCATTTCTTCCAGACGTCCGGATAATTCACGAAGCGCTTCGGCCCATCGGGAAGTAGAGTCAGCCATGATCGCCACATCGTAGCCCATATCCCGGTAATATTCTGCCAGAGTCACACCGGTATAAATAGAAGCTTCACGTGCGGCAACCGGCATGTTGGAGGTGTTGGCGATCAGGGTGGTGCGGTCCATCATCAGGTTTCCGGATTTCGGGTCAATCAGTTTGCTGAAGTCTTCCAGAACCTGTGTCATTTCGTTTCCACGCTCGCCGCAGCCGATGTAGATGATGATATCTGCGTCAGACCATTTGGCAATCTGATGCTGAGTCATGGTTTTTCCTGTACCGAACCCGCCAGGAATGGCTGCTGTTCCGCCTTTGGCGATGGGAAACAGGGTATCCAGGATACGCTGTCCGGTGACAAGGGGAACGCTTGCCGGGAAACGTTTGTGTGTGGGGCGCGGGATACGGATGGGCCATTTCTGCGCAAGAGACAGATCTTTTGTGGTTCCGTCAGCGAACTGAACAGTTACAATGGGATCCAGGATGGTATAGGCTCCGTCCGGTGCCGCCTTGATTACGGTTCCCTCGGAAAGATTCGGAGGAACCATGGATTTATGAAGGATGGAGGAGGTTTCCTGTGTCTCGGCAATAATGGTGCCGGGACCGATGAGATTTCCTTCTTTTACAGTAATATGGGTATTCCATTTTTTTTCGGTATCCAGAGAGCTTACGCTGACACCGCGTGAGATGTATTTGCCGGATGTTTTGGCAATTTCCTCCAGCGGACGCTGAATACCGTCAAAGATATTATGGATGATGCCGGGGCCCAGGAGAACGGAAATCGCATCGTCCGTTCCTTCTACAATCTCGCCCGGCTTCAGTCCGGTGGTTTCCTCGAAGACCTGGACTGTGGTCATGCCTTTTTTCAGACCGATGACCTCGCCTACCAGACGTTCCGGTCCTACGTAAACCATTTCGGAAATTTTAAATCCGGCATCGTCTTTTAAGTAGATGACAGGGCCGTTGATGCCGTAAATGATACCTGTTTTGCTCATGCTTTCAGCCCTCCGTCAAATTTGAATTCTTCCTGGACTGCATTGAAATTTTCCTGGAAGGAGTTGTCAATGAGGATATTCTTGCCGGGGATGGTTGCTTTGATTCCGCCGATAAAGGATTCTTCGGAAAGCTCCAGAGGAAAGCCTGTTTTTTGGGCCATGGGCTCCAGTTTGTCGCTGTCACTGGCGGAAAGATAAATATGGAGTTCATCTTCACCGGCAAAATTCCGGGCATCCTGAATTTTCTCTGAAAGATAATCCAGGTATTCGGGGGTGGCGGTGAAGGTTTCCAGATGATTTTTTACTTCTGCGAATAACTGGTCTGCAAGCTGGTTCTGCTTCTGGGACCAGTCACGCTTCAGGGTGATCATTTCTGCGGAAAGTGCTTTGTTGATTTCGCGGCGGACATTTTCGGTCTCTGCCTTGATCTCATATTCGGCATTTTCTGTTTGTGACTTTTTGTATTGTGCCAGCATTTCTGCAAGAGAGGCTTTATGTGCTTCAATGTCCCGGGCGGCTTTTTCTTTGGCGGCTTCTACGGAAGTTTTATAGAAATGCTCTAATTTCTCGTCGATTGTCATAATTACACCTGCCTGTATCGTTTAGTCTGTAGTGATCCGGTACTGCGGCTGTATGGAATTCAGGAGCCGCAGCAGGGAAGTTATAGTTTCAAGCCGATTGCTTCATTTACATAAGAAGTAATGAAGTCGGGCTTGCGGCCTGTGCCGTGTCTGTCGGGAATTTCGATGATCAACGGTGTTTTGTGATGAAGTCTTACCTCATCTATGATCTCCGGAAATTCCCGGCCGAATTTTTCTGTAAGAAGGATGATTCCTACTTCTTTGTCTGCAATGGTGCGTTCCAGTGCGTCACGGAGTTCCTTCCTCTCGTGGACGACTACGCCTTCCACGCCGGCCAGCCGCATTCCTGTGTAAGTATCAATGTTGTCGCTGATCAAATACATTTTCATAAAGAAAACCTGCCTTATGGATTAAAGACTGCCCAGGATCATGAAGGAAATAATCAGACCGTAAAGTGCGATACCTTCTGCCATAGCTACGAAAATAATGGATTTACCGAACAGGCTGCCGTCTTCGCTGATGGCGCCGAGTGCTGCGCTTGCGGAGCTTGCAACGGCAATACCGGAACCAAGACCGGAGATACCGGTAACGAGAGCGGCTGCGATATATCCAAGACCGGTTGCAAGGCCATTGGAAGCATCAGCGGCTGCCTGTACGCTGGAGGTTCCGGCAAGCATGACAACGGCTGCAACGAGCAGGGTTCCGAAGAAGAAAAAGCAGTTGGCTTTTACAGTTCTGGTATAACGTGCTTTGTTTTTTTCACCAAGAAAGAAATATCCGAAAGGTACGATGATGCTGAGAACTAATGCAATGGCTGTTACAATCTGAATAAGTGTTGTCATAATAATTATCCTCCTAAATGTTCAATAAAATGAAGTTATTTATTCTGCTGTTTTTTTCAGGAACGGGCGGAACTCGCGTCCGTTTCCATGGTAAAAACGGCTGAACAGTTCGTAGTATTCCAGACGAAGAACCTGGATACCAACGATCAGGCCTTCCATGGCACTTACGAAAAGGTTGCCAAGAATGATTACAATCCAGTTGGGGCTTCCTCCGTTTGCAGCGCCGGCCAGCATGAGTACCACTTCCATCATGGCGGCATGGCTGACTGCGAATGCTCCTACTCGCAGGAAGGAAAGGGTGTTGGACAGGTAGCTCAGGAGAACTTCGAACAGTTCAAAAAAGCTCTGCACAAAGAACATAGGCCCTTTGTTGTCTGCGGGAAGGATGTCTTTCTCTTTATTGACAAGGTTGGTAAGCGGCTCCTTCAGGAACATGAGAAGCAGCGGCACACCGAACATGATTATGAGAATGGCGGTTCCCGGAAGTTTTCTGCCGGTCATGAACAGTACAATGGCAGCGACTACGGAACCATAAAATACCAGTCCGGCTGCTGCATTGCTGTCAAACCAGGTGCGCTCCACGTCTTTGGAACGTATGGCATTGATGATGTTGAAAATCATACAGATCAGGATGATTCCCATACCAAAGGCAATGGCGACAACGAATACCACATTCAGTCTGCCGACCAGAGGGAGATTCATCATGGCGTTCATCGGTTTCAGCCATATGGGTTTCAGAACATCTTCAAAACCAAAGAAGCTTCCATACATAAATCCGAAGAAAACAGAGAAGACGCCGGCGCAGCTGATGATTCCGGCAAGATCCATTTTCCTGGTTTTGTACAGGAACAGGCCGCCAAGGAAAAGGATCAGCCCCTGCCCGACATCGCCGAACATGGCTCCGAAAATGAAGGAATACGTAATAGCAACGAACCATGTGGGATCCATTTCGTTGTAGGCCGGGAGACCATACATTTTTACATACATTTCAAAGGGCTTGAAGAGTTTCGGGTTTTTCAGTCTGGTTGGCGGCTGCATGGAAGCTTTCGTATCAGGCATGTCGTCGCCCATCAGGCAGAAAACGCTGACATCGTTTGCAATGTCCTTCTGGAAAGCTGCGGCATCTTTTTCGGACATCCATCCGCAGAGGATGTAAAAGACGTCGTCTGTTTTGCTCTTGGTGCATGCGGCCAGTCTCCGGACGTCAAATCGGGTAGAATACTGTTCCAGGGCAGCTTTTGCGGAAATGATATCCCGGGCGCTGTCCTGCAGGAATTTCTGCTGAGCTTCTTTGCATGCGGCCAGTTCCGCATGGATTTCGCTGTGCCGTTTTTCCAGGCTCTCGCATGCTTCGGCAGCTGTTCCGTGATACTGATCCGGAAGATAGATCTGTTCGAAATGCATGGAAGCGTAGACGGCATGGATCTTTGAGGCTTCTTTGGCCGGAATAAAATAGACTCCGTAGACGTAGCGCTCGCCTTCTTCGCATTTGATAAAGATGGTATCCAGACTGTGGTAAATATACTTCTCAAATTTCTGGAAGTATTCTTTTTCAATTCTTCCGAAACGGCACTGGATATACTGGAACTTTAAGAGATCAGAAATCTTAAAGTTGATGTTCCGGAAATGACGGATAATTTTTAAAGGCTCGATGAGAGAAGCGTGTTCGTCTTCGAGTCTTTTGCGGGTGGATGTCAGTTCATCCGCGCGGGCCTGAAGATTCTGGATAGTGGAAATCGCCTGCTCCGCGGTCATGGACACGGGAGTGATATTCTGCGGATTTTCCAGTTCCTCATAAAAACGATCCACAGCGGAAATCGATTCTTTATAAGGATTGATTTCCAGAAACGGAGATAATGCCGCAACTTCAGAAAGTTCGGAGAGGGCATTTTCCAGATGGATTTCGTATTTGGACAAATACGTGTTTACCACCCGGTCAATATCCGTTTTGGGCCCGGTAATACTCAGGAATTTCATTTTTTCAATCAAAATGTTACCTCCGGGATGTTAATTACTGCGAATATATCGCATGGCATCGTCCGGTTCTACGCCATATCTTACACATTCAATGGCAATGGTCAGACGGTTTACTTCGTGTTCTTTGTGGTAAAGGTAGGAATACAGTGTTGCCACGGAGTAGGGATCCCTGCGGGATTCTTTTTCCAGAATATTCCGGAGGATATAGTTATAAAATTCCTCCAGACTGGCGGCAGACAGTTTGGTGTATTTTTTACCATAATAAGTACGGCGGAAAACAGCATTGAATTCATCAGCGGAAGAAGTTTCCACCAGAGAGCGTGTCTCTTCTTTTTTCAGTTTATAATTGATCGGAATCAGCAGCGCATAGATATCAGCGGGTTGCATGTGAAAACACTGTTTGGATCTCTGGATAAACTGAAGATTCAGCAAATCAAATTTTTCCCCGTAAGCGGTTGTGATCTGTTTCAGATCATTTCCGGAAAACAGCTTTTTGCGGACATTCCAGATCTGTGTGAAATAATACAGGTCGAGAGCCATACCGTAATCAAACAGCAGGGCATTTTCATGGTCCTGAATATGGGACAGCGGGAGATAAAACTCATTGCCCTTCAGAAGATTGATGAACTCCGGCATTGTTTTGCAGGTATTCAGTGCGTCCAGATCCAGATTGGAATGTCTGCGGAAAAACTCTCTGTAAGGGGAGAGGTCCACAGGATCGGTATCTCTGTGATCGAAGAGGTTCGTAATCATTTCTTTAAGAACACGGATCTCATAGCGCCTGGAATACAGATCCAGGAATGTTCTCTGCCTGGAGTTGGCAAAATTGTAAATTTTGGAGAAATCCCGGAAGATGGATGCCTTGAGCATTTTCTCAATCTGTCCGCGGTGCAGGTTGTTCTCATCCACCGAGGCCCAGGTATCCGCGTAGGCCGGGGTACGTTTCAGATAGGCTGCAGCCTGTGGAACGCCAGACAGCCGGATGATTTCTGCCAACTGATCTTCCGTGATCAGTTTACTCTGCATGGCTCGTATTTTTGTGGAAAGTCCGCTGTACGAGAGGATACTTCCCATTGTTCTCACTTCCTTTCTGTTCTATTCTGCAGGTAAATCTGGTACATCGAAAAATAAATAACTGATCAGATGATGTCGGGTATTTTTCTGATGTACTATTTTCTGATACAGAGCAGATTTATCTTTGCAGAATCTGACGGAAAAGGTCTTCGGACAGACGCTCGTGGTTTGCGGCATAGTAGGTATCCAATGCGGCAAAATGCGCTTCTGTATCATGCCTGAGAGCAGTGAGCTGAGCATCCTTTTCTTTTTCCAGTCCATCGCGTATCTGCTGAATTCTGGTGTTTGTTTTACTTTCCAATACAGCGTTGAAGTCTTTGGATTGCTTTTCCATTTCTTCAGAAAGCACTTTCTTGGTTTTATCCGCTTCTTCCTGCACAGCTTTGGCCGCCAGTTCAATCTCGGATAATTTACTTAAGATTTGTTCCATTTGCACCCTCCTTTTTTTATGATGCCCTATTATACATCGTTTGTTAAAAAAATCCCAATAAAATACCACCAATATTTTAATGAAGAATGCGGATTTTTTTGTGAAAAATCAGTGCAGATTGTGAGGAGAGAGAAAAATGGACTGACAAAGCGTATAAAAAAGATGGGGAAAATTGTGCATTATTACCAATGGATGCGGACGGGATAATTTGCAGGGAAGAAGGAGATAAAAGATGCTTATTGTGCTTGCCTGAGAGGGAAAAAACATGTATATTGTAGGAAGAATGCAGCTGTGAGATCGAGCATGTTTGAATATGGAAAGTTATGATACAGGACATAATAACTACAGAATGGGCTGAATTATGGAACCGACTATATAAAACTGCAGTCCGATACTATACAGGTTGTAACAACAGAGATTATATAAATACGGAGGAAATCTATGAGATTAAGAAACATACCGGGGGCGAAGGACGCGGTTCTGGAGAGCCCGTTTACGATTCAGGAGCCGGAGTCACGTAAGGGGCTCTGGGCAGCGGCATTTCCGAAGAAACAGCCGCTTCATATAGAAGTAGGAATGGGCAAGGGCCGTTTTTTGATGGATATGGCCCGGCTTCATCCGGAAATCAATTATGTGGGAATTGAGATGTATGACAGTGTACTTCTCCGTGCATTGCAGAGACGCGGGGAACTGGCGGAAGAGGGAGAAAAACTTCCCAATCTGTATTTTATGCGCATGGATGCCAGAAATCTGCCGGAAGTTTTTGATAAAGAAGAAGTAGACAGAATCTATCTGAATTTCTCGGATCCATGGCCAAAAGCCCGCCATGCGAAACGCCGCCTTACTTCCAGAGAATTTCTGGAAAGATATACAAAAATTCTGGCGAAGGGCGGAGTTGTGGAATTTAAGACAGACAACCGGGATCTGTTTGAGTTTTCTCTTGAGGAAGTGAAGGAAGCCGGATGGACACTGCTTGCGCATACGTTTGATCTTCATCATGACGAGGAAATGGTAAAAGGCAATGTGATGACAGAGTATGAGGAGAAATTTTCGTCAATGGGAAATCCCATCTGCAAACTGATCTGCAGACCGTAACGAAGTGTGGTTTTGCTCATATAATAAAAAAACGGCATTCTAGAGCGTGTTTGGAAATTCATTCTGGCGGAAGGCAGGAGTTGTATGAGAAAAAAGAGCTGGGAAAACAGACTGGCACAGTTTGGTTATGATCATGAGAATCTCCACATACAATTTACTAAAATCCAGAGATCAGCGGGAGAAATCAGTCGTATGCTGGAAAATCTCCCGCTGAAAAACAATAAAAAATCCGATGCTAAAGAAAAAGATGAAGAAAAATGAAAAAACAGTTAAAAAAATATAAAAAAGAACTTGACTTTGGTTGGAACATCTCGTATAATATCACTTGCGTTAAGGAATAAGCGCTTTTAGCTCAGTTGGTAGAGCACCTGACTCTTAATCAGGGTGTCCAGGGTTCGAGCCCCTGAAGGCGCACTAAGAAGTACTGTTTTTGCAGACAATGTGTTTGCTGCGGGGACGGTGCTTTTTTTGTGAGAAATCAGGAAATATTGAAAACTGTTATATATTGACAGCCGTCAACTATTTGCGGTAGTTGGCGGCTATTTTCTGCCCTTAAAGATTGTGTAACACAATCTTTAACCATGTCTGGAAGAAATTACAATCTATATTTTCAAGTGTTCTATGTTCTTATTTTTCAATCTTTCAAAGCAGATGCAGGAAGTATGGCATCTATGATGGTTCCCTCACCCTCGGCACTTTCGATGGAGAGTCCGTATTTTTCACCGTAGTAGCTGCGCAGACGCTGGCTTACATTCCGGATTCCGATAGAGTGGTGTCCGTTTTCGTCCGGGCAGTCCGGTGTGTCCTCACGGCAGGCTTTTTGAAGACGGGCCAGACGATCTGCGGGAATGCCGCTTCCATTGTCGGCAACAAGGAAGTGCAGCGTTTCCTGATCAAACTGGCAGGAAATACTGATATAACAATTGTCTTCACGGTCGGCAAACCCGTGTTCAATACTGTTTTCCACAAGCGGCTGGAGAAGAAAGGCCGGGATTTCCATTTTCAGGAGCGCAGGTGGAATATTGATGTCAAAATGAAATTTTTCCGGGAAGCGAATGTTCTGTATGGTCATGTAGCGCCTGATCTGCATCAGTTCTTCTTCCAGACGTGCTACCGGGAAATTTTCAAGGTTGTAGCGGATCAGATCGGACATACACATGGAAATGGTTTCGATTTCCGGAATCCTGTGGATGCTGGCCAGAGATTTGATCACATTCAGTGTATTGTAAAGAAAATGATGATTGATCTGAAACTGAAGCATTTGTACTTTTATCTGCTGTTCACTGAGACGAATCTCATAATTGTTCTGAAGACTGCGGGTAAGACGCTGATTTAAACCATTGAAACTGTTGACCAGCTTCAGAAGTTCCTGATTACCGCCGCAGGCTTTTTCATCAATCAAAGTTTCACTTTCCGGATTCAGTGCATCGATCTCGCTGCAGAGCCGGGAAACAGGCTTTGTCAGGAAACGGGACAGGAAGGCGGCAAGAATCAGTCCGAGGAATATGGAAAGGAAAAAAATATTGATGTAGGTGACCATTGTATCGCGATAAAGATGCGTGATGGTATTGTTATCCACCAGCTGAACAAGCTTCCATCGTGTTGTGGAATTCATGCATCCATTGACTGTAAAATGCTTTGTTCCGGCAGTAAGCTCGTCTGTTGTGGTGACATCCGCATTTTCCAGTGTGTTGCTGAATTCAGAAAGAGCGGACAGAAAATTTAACCTTTCAAATTATAAAGAATTATTTACCAATAGCAATTACTGGATTTTTTTGAGAAATTCATTTAAAATTACGGTTATTGCAATTTTGATCGTATTGACTCTGGTGCCGGCGGTGTCCTATTCGATTGCACGGAATTTCCAGAAACGGTATTACAAAATGGTTTATTATTATCTTTTAATGGGGCTATTTATTCCGTCTCAGGTGGTGCTGCTTCCTGTGACAAAAATGATGTCCAATCTGAAGATGCTGAATCACGCGGGACTGATTATTCTTTATGCGGCATTCAGTCTGACACAGGGTGTTTTTTTATTTGTAAATTATATGAGAGGACTTCCGTATGAAATTGAATAATTGCGCGTCGCATTCTCGTTACTTTAGTGATGAGTTAGACGCGCAAATTTTTTATATAAAATACAGAACAAATGTTTACTATGGGGATTACATATGGTATAATATCTACATGATAAAAAATATATTCAATATAAATAAAAATGAGCTTTCATATGGTAGGGGATATGTGTATTCCCTGCAGTATCACCTTGTCTGGTGCACGAAATATAGGAAAAAGGTTTTAAAAGAAGGGATCGATACAGAATGTAAAGAAATGCTGCAAGGTCTTGCAGAAGAATATAAATTTCAGATCCTGGCGATGGAGGTCATGCCGGATTATATTCATTTGCTTGTTGACTGCAAACCCCAGTTTTATATCTCGGATATGATCAAGATCATGAAAGGAAATCTTGCGCGCCAGATGTTTCTTGTACATCCGGAGTTAAAGAAAGAGCTGTGGGGCGGACATCTGTGGAACCCGTCTTACTGTGCCGTAACAGTGAGTGACAGGAGCCGGGACCAGGTGCTTGCTTATATCGAAGGACAGAAAGAAAAGAAGAAAGTCTGACAGAAGATTTTGTTATTTATTAATGGAAAGAGGAAAAAGATGCAGACAGTATCCAGCTATGGTGTGGAATTGCGTAAACAGAATATCCCGATCCGCCAGACCCTGGAGATCTACCGGTCCGCAGTCAGTTACCTGACAGAAATATATGGACAGATATGGGAAGAACTGGCAGGGATTTCGGAGTCAAAGAGATGTTTTAATGCTGCAGAGCATCTGATACATACAACGAAAAGGAACCAGGCCCGATTTGACTTTGATATCCATTATCCAAAGATGCCTTCCTACCTCAGAAGGGCTGCAATCCGGCACGCACTGGGAAGTGTATCGTCGTATGAAAGCCGTCTGGAGTTGTGGGAAAGGACGGGGGAGAAGGATGGAAAGCCCAGACTGGTGTATGGAAACCATGCCATGCCGGTCTTCTACCGTGATGTGATGTACCGTGAGAGTGCGGAAGGAAAAGAGGAAGCCTGTCTGAAACTGTATGACGGCCATGACTGGAAATGGTTCCGTGTACGGTTAAAGCATACGGATATGGAATATCTGCGGAAGAACTGGTCCGGAAAAAAGGCATCTGCCCCGACACTGGAAAAAAGACACCATAAATATTTCCTCCGCTTTTCCTATACAGAAGAAGTAACACTTTCCCAAACGCCTGTAAAAGAACAGGTCATCTGCAGTGTGGATCTGGGAATCAATACGGATGCGGTCTGTACGATCATGCAGGCAGACGGAACTATCCTGGGGAGAAAGTTTATCAAGTTTCCCAGTGACAAAGACCGGATGTACCGCACGCTGGGAAGGATCCGGAGGTTCCAGAGGGAACATGGGTCTGCACAGTCACAGGGAACATGGGCTTATACAAAACGTCTGAACTCAGAACTGGGCAGGAAGACCGCAGAGGCGATTGTGAACTATGCAGAGGAAAATCAAGCGGATGTGATCGTGTTTGAGTATCTGGAAATGGAGGGAAAGATCTCCGGAAAAAAGAAGCAGAAACTGCATCTGTGGAGAAAACGGGACATCCAGAAACGCTGCGGTCATCAGGCGCACAGGAAAGGGATGCGGATATCCAGGATCTGTGCATGGAATACCAGCAGACTTGCGTATGATGGTTCGGGAATGGTCCTGCGTGATCCGAAAAACCATAGTCTATGTACGTTTGCGACGGGAAAAAGGTATCACTGCGATTTATCAGCATCTTATAATATCGGAGCAAGATATTTTATCCGTGAACTTTTAAAACCCCTTCCGGCAACGGAAAGGTCTTTACTGGAGGCAGAAGTTCCTTCTGTAAAGCGCAGAACCTCATGTGTTTATGCAGATCTAAGGGAACTCAGCTCGAAAATGAGCTCCTTAAAAGTATCATAAATACAGGCAGATATACAGCGGACTACCTGCAATGTGGGAACCTGCCGTATCCGGCATGGGAAAATGCGCATGACTGCGCGCTCCTAAGTTACAGGCGTATCCGCCGATATTTAGTCTGGCCGCTTAAAGCGGCTGGAAGCATGTGACTTTAGTCATGTGAGGTTCACAGAGTTCGATCTTCCTGAAAAGACAGAGAATATGATGAAATTCCTTGGAGTTCTTGCTGCGGATGGTTACGGAGAGGCAGCGGGAATCAGCTGTGAAGATTCGATTTCCGGAAAGCTTACCTGTAATCTTGGAGTGGTTTTCATGAAGGAAGGAAAGCTGCGTGCAGAAGTGGATATTCGTTATCCGGTAAGTATGCATCAGGATGATTTCCTGCCGAAGCTTCTGAAATTGGCAGAAAAAGCAGGTTTTGTACCTGTTGAGGTGAGGGATGACCCGCCATATTACATGGAAAAAAATCATCCTTTTGTAAAGGTGTTGATGGACGCCTGGAAGGAAAGTTCCGGTCGTGCAGGTGAGCCGTTTGTAATGGGAGGCGGTACCTATGCACGGAAAATCCCGAATGCGGTTGCCTTTGGACCGGGACAGCAGAGAGATTTCAGAATTCCGGGATTGCCGGATGGACATGGAAACGGTCATTGCGCAGATGAGGCGGAAGCAGCAGAAAATCTGAAAAATGCGGTGAAGATTTATGTTGAGGCACTGATTCGGGTGGATCAGTGGATTGGGAAACAGAAAGAAAATAAATTTTTATGATATAAGGAGAAAAATCATGAGAAAGTTTCAAATCAGTGAAAAAGTAATGGATGTATCTCGAATCGGGCTGGGATGCATGAGAATTACCGGTCTTGGCGGTGAAAAAGAGGTAAGAGAACTGATCGGCAGTGCGATGGAAAGCGGTATTAATTTTTTTGACCATGCAGATATTTATGCAGGCGGAGAAGCAGAGGAGATTTTCGGAAATGCGCTGACTCCGGGACTGCGTGAGCAGATGGTTATTCAGACAAAGTGTGCGATTCGTCCGGGTGTGTGCTACGACTTTTCCAGGGATTACATTCTTCAGTCTGTAGACGGAAGCCTGAAACGTCTGAAAACAGATTATATTGATATTCTTCTTCTGCATCGTCCGGATGCATTGATGGATCCGGAGGAAGTGGCAGAGGCTTTTGAGATTCTGGAAAAGTCAGGAAAAGTACGGGCATTTGGCGTGAGCAATCATAATCCCATGCAGATCGAACTGCTGAACAGCTATTGCGGAGGGAAAATCTGCATTGATCAGATGCAGTTTTCCGTAGCACATTGTCCGACCATTGATGCCGGATTGAATGTGAATATTCACAATGATGCAGGATGCAATCGTGATGGAAGCCTGATTGAGTACAGCAGACTGAAAAAAATGACATTACAGGCATGGTCACCGTTCCAGTATGGTATGTTTGAAGGTACGTTTATCGGAAGTCCGAAATTCCCGGAACTGAATGCAGTTCTGGATCGTCTGGCAGAGAAATATCAGGTGACACAGAATGCCGTTGCGATTGCATGGATTCTTCGTCATCCGGCTGGAATCCAGGCAATTGTGGGCAGTACAAACAAAAAAAGGATTCAGGAAACCGCTAAGGCAGATGCAGTGCAGATGACCAGAGAAGAATGGTATGAGCTTTATCTTGCTGCAGGAAAACAGCTGCCGTAAGAAGAGAATTGAGGTAAATGGAGGAGCATGATGGACAGTATAACATATCAGAGTTATCTGGAAATACTGCATGAAGAACTTGTTCCGGCGCTTGGCTGCACGGAACCGATTGCAATTGCGTTTGCGGCGGCAAAATCACGGGAGATTCTTGGCGAATTTCCGGAACATATGGACATCTATTGCAGTGGGAATATTATTAAAAATGTAAAAAGTGTTACCGTGCCGAATTCCGGAGGAATGCGCGGAATTGAATCTGCTGCGATTCTCGGTGCTGTGGGAGGACGGGCAGAGAAGGAGCTGGAAGTTCTGGAAACTGCAGATCAGGAGGATTGCGAGAAGACCCGTCAGCTCCTTAAGGAAAATTTCTGTACGTGCCATTTACAGGAAGGGGTTTCCAATCTTTATATCCGTGTGGAGTGTGCAGGAAAAACGCACAATGCGGCTGTTACGATTGAAGGAACGCATACGAATATTGTCCTGATTCAGAAAGACGGTGAGACTCTTTTCCAGAAAGAGGAAAAATCCGAATCGGGTGATGCGCAGAGTGAGGACAAACGGAATCTTCTGAATGTGGCGGATATTCTTACCTTTGCCAGTGAAGTACGGATGGAGGATATTCAGGATATTATCGGTCGTCAGGCAGAGATGAATATGGCGATTTCTGAGGAAGGTTTAAAAAATCATTATGGTGCAGAAGTGGGAAGAACGTTGCTTCGGGCTTATGGGGATGATGTCCGTGTCCGGGCAAAAGCACGCGCAGCCGCCGGCTCAGATGCCCGTATGAATGGCTGTTCCATGCCGGTAGTGATTAATTCAGGAAGCGGCAATCAGGGAATGACATGTTCTCTTCCTGTCATTGAGTATGCACAGGAACTGCATACATCGAAAGAGCAGATGTACCGTGCACTGGTGGTCAGCAATCTTGTGTCCATTCATCAGAAAAAATATATAGGAAGTCTTTCTGCATACTGCGGTGCAGTCAGTGCAGCGTGCGGCGCAGGAGCTGCAATTGCATGGCTGAACGGCGGAGATTATGAAGCGGTATCAAAAACCATTACCAATACGCTTGCCAATACAGGCGGAATTGTCTGTGATGGGGCCAAGTCTTCCTGTGCTGCCAAAATTGCGTCAGCGGTAGATGCCGCGATTCTGGCCTATACCTTGGAACAGGATGATCACAGTTTCCTTCCGGGAGAGGGCCTTGTGCGTGACAACGTGGAGGATACGATCCGGGATATGGGATATGTGGGAAGAGTTGGAATGAAATCTACGGATGTAACGATTCTGAATCTGATGATCGAACAGACGGAATCCGGGAAATAAAAGTTTTATATTGATTGGAAAGAAAGTTAATGAAAGAAACGTATTAAGAATACAGGGAATCCCTCATGACGTGCAAGTTCATGGGGGATTTTTTTGGATAGTGACAGCGGTATAGCATATGTGTAGTTTATAAAAGTCGAAGCAGCCATTAATATTGTTTGTGATATTCTCACAGAAATGCTATAATACCTGTATTGCAAATTTTTATTAAGAAAGGCGGCGTATGATATGGATCCAATGGAGCGGCAGAAACAGCTGCGTCAGGCAATGAATGCAAAAATGATACTTTTTGCCGGCGGTATTTTTCTGATTTTTACAGCGGTAACATCAACCATTATGTATGGAGTCAATTTTTTTACAATTGCGTATGAGGCGTCTAAAGGCACCAGTGAATGTGTGGATATTTTGAAAGAGGCAGGAATCAGCATCGGGCTTGCACGAGGTGTGGGAATTTGTTTTCTGGTAGTGGGAGTCTGGGAAACAACTGTCGGACTGTGGGCGGTAAGAAGTAATAACAGGATAGACAGATCTCTTAAGACTTTCCGGCTGATTCTTTCTCTTCTTGTTGTGGAAGTGGTGATGCAGGTATTCCTGTTTGCAGTTCGTATGATGAATCTGGGAATGTTGTTCACGGCAATTGCCATTCCGCTGTTTCTGCTGTGGGGTGCAGGAAGATACCATAAAATTGCAAAAGCAGAACCGGAACGGGTCTATGCAGTGGAACCGGCAAAAAAAATAGTACAGAAACCGACAGCAGCAACTCCGAAGAAGAAGAGTATTCATGAAAGAGCAGTCATGCAGGCGAGACTTCAGGAGGAACCTGAGGAAGAGGAAACCGGGGCTGAAGACAGCGATGTGACAGAAGTCAGCAGCGATTTATCAGAGAATCACAGTACTGTATCAGAAGATGACGATACGGTATTAAAGTCCGAATAATACTATGAATAGCGGCTGTTTTTCGAGAAAGACAGAATATTCAAAAAATATTGATAAAAGCAATTGACAAACCACAGTCAATTAAGTCGTTCTCATCGAAATGGTTTTGTGGTATACTGGACATGGCATAAATCTCCTTTGTAAAAATGGTTTCTAGTCAATTCCATTATACCAAACGGAACAGGTTTATGCCTTTTTTATTGGCTGAAATATTGAATTTTCAAGGTTCAACACACCGTATCGGTGTGGGAAGTTTTAGTAAGATAAATTTCACGAAATGATAACCTAGAGCCGGGCTAAGAAGGTCCGGCTCTTTGTACAGGTGAGTTTGGAACTGGTGGTGAAATATGAAAAAAAAGAAAATTCTGAGGGCAGTCGGTCCGTATATCTGGCTGTTGCCAAGCATATTGCTAATGATAGTATTTATCCTGTTCCCGATTTTTGAAGTGTTCCGTACATCGTTAAGCGAAGTGAGCAGATCAGGTCTGATCAAAGGTTTTGCCGGTCTGGACAATTTTGTAAAAGTTGTGAAAAGCTCCAGCTTTGGAATGGTTCTGAAGAATACGCTTGTATGGACGATCGTGGTAGTAGGATTATCTACCCTGATAGGAGTTGTGCTGGCGCTTGTTCTGAATAATGAATTCCGCGGAAGAAAAGTGGTTCGCGCGATCATTGTATTTCCATGGGCAACTTCCTTGATTATTCAGGCAAGTGTCTGGAAATTTATTATTGATGGAGATTATGGTACATTGAACACTCTGCTGATGAAACTGGGAATTATCAGTAAAGCTGTGAACTGGACTCCTTCCCCGGCTGCTTATTTTGCATGGGAATGCTGGGTAGGTATTTTTGTAACGGTACCTTTTGTAACATTTTGTGTACTTTCCGGACTGCAGAGTATTGATGATTCTTATTATGAAGCAGCGATAGTAGATGGTGCAGGATTCTGGCAGAAACTGTTTAGAATCACCCTGCCGCTTGTGAAATCTTCTCTTACAGATACACTTCTGGCACTTGTTTTTGTAAATGCTGCATTTAATCAGGCGTTTGCAATCTGGCTTCTGAGAGGAACTTTTATGTCGATTTCTCCGGAAATGGAGCAGGCTGCGACGATTGACGGATGTAATCAGCTTCAGGCAATGATCCGAGTTCTGATTCCGGTAGCAGCTCCAGGTATTGTGACAGCCCTTATTTTTGTGTTTATCAATGCATGGAATGAGTATACGGTTGCATTGACGCTGATTTCCAGCGATCTGCTGAAACCGCTGACCGTTGGTATTACAGTATTTAACGGCTATAATATGATTGAGTGGCAGTATCTGTTTGCTTCTTCTTTATTTGCAACCATACCTGTTGTGATTCTGTTTGTCTGCATTGAAAAGCATCTGGTAGGCGGACTGACTTCCGGTGGTGTGAAAGGATAGAGTGTGTTTGAAAATTGCTTTCCGACAGATGCGCGTCACAATTTTCGGGAATATGGCTGTGTATCGTTTGGATTAAGATATGTTGAGAAATAAGGGACTTCTGTGAAGCAGTGAAGGCAGTAACTGTGACACAGAAGCTCTTTTTTTATGAAAGATGATTTGTCAGAATTTATAAAATGCATTTTTGTCAGGCTTCTGAAAATGTACTCTTTCAGAAGGCTATAAAATTTATTTCAGTCAGGAGCTTAAAAAATGATTGCCAGAGAAAGAATAATGTTATAAGTTATACATATGTGAATTTCAGTATATTGGGTGCAGAAGCAAAACGATATACTTTGGTGTGTTTGAGAATGATTTGGTGCAGATATTTCAAATACGCTCCGGAACAGAGGTACAGAAAATTATGAGGGATATGACAGAAGGGTCGCCTCACAGTCATTTATGGAGATATGCGCTGCCGCTTCTTCTGGGAAACTGGCTGCAGCTGGCATATAATGCAGTGGATTCCATAATTGCAGGACGTTTTATCGGAAAAAATGCGCTTGCAGCAGAAGGAATTGCAAGTCCGGTCATGAATCTGGTAATCCTTGCAATTACAGGATTGTGTATTGGTGCGGGCGTGCTCATGAGCGAATATTTTGGCGGAAAAGAATGGGAACAGCTGCGTCAGTCTACGGCAACTATGCTGCTTTGCGGCACCGGTGTATCTGTGGTCGCGGCGGTTTTGTGCATGGCGGGTACACCGGGGGTTTTGAAATGGATGGCTGTGCCGGAAGAAATTTATGATATTACGGTTATCTATTTGAGAATCATTTTTCTGGGAATGCCATTTACATTTTTGTATAATGCATTGGCAGCCGGTCTGAAAAGTGTGGGAGATTCCAAAACTCCGCTGAAGTTTCTGGCTTTTTCCGCAATTCTGAATGCAGTTCTGGATCTAATCTTTCTTGGGATGTTTGGTTTCGGAATTGCATGCAGTGCAGTTACGACAGTTGCTGCGGAAGCTTTTTCTGCAGTGCTTGCCTGCTGTTATATGCTGAGAAATGTGAAAGAACTCTGGCCCAGCAGAGGACAGTGGAAAATCGATCGCAGCATTTCATGCGGTAACGAGAGTGGATGACTTTGCATGTATACCGGAGCAGGGAATTGCTTTTTCTATTTCCACTTATATTGCACAGAACAGAGGAGCGGAGAAATATGACAGGATCCGAAAGGGATTCCGCGCGGGAATCCGTCTGGAAGTCTGTTATTGGCTGTTGATCGGGACTGCGGCGGCTGTTTTTCGGACACCTGTAACCGCCCTTTTTGTGAAAGGAGAGGGAGCGGATGAGGTGATCCATCTGGGAAGCAGATATCTGATGAATATGTCTGTATTTTATCTCTGGCCTGCCCTTACCAATGGATTTCAGGGATTTTACCGCGGAATGGGCAAAATGTATACGACCATTCTCGGAACGGTCATACAGATTTCCATCCGCACGCTGTGTACTTATCTGTTAGCGCCGTCTGTGGGAATTACAGGGATTGCATTTGCCTGTGTGATCGGCTGGTCTGTAATGCTGATGTTTGAAATTCCGTATTATTTTGTGACATGCAGGAAGATTTTAGGAAAGAAAGGAACAGTTCATAATGAAAACACTGATTTTTAACGGGTCTCCAAGAGTAAAGGGAGATACGATGAGTCTGATTAATATGGTGACAGAGAATATCAAAGGGGAATACAAGCTTGTCAATGCCTACAGGTGTGATATTTCTCCCTGTGTGGACTGCAGATACTGCTGGAAGCACAGCGGATGTGCCATTCAGGACGAAATGCAGAGTGTTTATGATTATATTCAGGAGTGCGATAATATTGTGATCGCATCCCCGCTTTATTTTTCGGAACTGACCGGAAAGCTGCTGGATGTGGGAAGCAGACTGCAGACATACTTCAGTGCCAGCTTTCTGAGAAAGGAAAAATGTATCGCAAAGCCGAAAAAAGGTGCGGTTCTGCTGGTTGGCGGCGGAAGCGGAGGGATGGATAAGGCATACGATACGGCCTGCATTCTTCTTCATGATATGAACTGCCGCGACATCCGCAAAGTCTTCTGCAATCATACGGATGACGTTCCGGCTGCGCAGAATGAGCAGGCTATGGAGGAACTGAGGGAAATTATCCGGTATTTTAACGGTGGAGAGTAAATTTTGTTGATGGAAACAGTAATATAGGGGGATAGATTTGTGCAAGATGTAAGCACGAATGCATAAAAAAGCCAATAAGATAGAGGAGTTGACTAAAAAGAGCGCTTTGCAGCGTTCTTTTTTTGTAAGAATATGAGGTATTTTGAAAAAAAATATGGTATACTTAGGTTTGTTTATATCAACGACAGGAAAGGAGACAAGAATGTATCTGCTGTATTTTTTGTTATGGGTTATTTTTAACGGGAACTTTACACTGGAAATATGCATATTCGGAATTGTGATCGCTGGTGCGATTTTTGCATTTACCTGTAAATTTATGGATTACAGCGTGGAAAAAGAAAAGCAGAATTACCGGAAAGTGTTTAAATTTCTGCGATATGTCTGTGTGCTGATCATGGAAATTGTGAAAGCAAATTTTGCCGTTATTCACATGATTTTGTCAGAAAAAGAAGAAGCGGAACCTGCGCTGGTAAGTTTTCAGTCGGACATGAAAACACCTGTAGGCAAGGCCCTTCTGGCAAATGCCATTACGCTGACACCTGGCACCATTACGGTATCTCTGGAGAATTCCGAATTTGTTGTACACTGTCTGGATGATGATCTTGCTGTGGGAATGGCGGACTCCGTTTTTGTACATCTGATTTCAGATCTGGAAAAAGACAAATAACTGCGGGAGCAGAAAATAGTGAGAGAAAAGTCTTTCAACAATATAAGAATGCCTGCGTAAACAGACATTCGTGTTTGAAAAATAATAAAAGAGGAGGAAGCATTATGGAAGATACATCGACTGTTCTCGGACAGGCTTATTATGTTCTTTTTACTGCAGCATTGATATTTCTGGCAATCATGGTTGTGCTGTGCCTGATCCGTGCGATCATCGGGCCGAAAGTCGCAGACCGTATCGTTGCCACCAATATGATGGGAACGATGATCATGGTTATGATCGCCATTCTGGCACTGATGATGCAGGAAGGGTATCTGGTGGATATCTGTCTGATCTATGCGATGATCAGTTTTCTGGCAGTTGTCTGTCTGACAAAAGTTTACCTGGGTGTTTATCAGGAGAAGAAAATAGAGGAGGCGAAGAAAAATGGCAGTGATTGAGTGGATTCGTTTCCTTGCCGGGGCAGCACTTCTGCTGTTCGGACTTGGGATTTTTGCAATTGAAATGATAGGCGTTTTCCGGTTCCATTACGTTCTGAACCGGATGCATGCGGCTGCCATGGGGGATACACTGGGTATCGGTTTTTCTATAGTGGGTTTGATGATTATAAGCGGATGGAATTTTACCACTCTGAAATTGTTTCTGGTGATTGTGTTTCTGTGGTTTTCTTCTCCGGTATCTTCTCATCTGATCGCCCGACTGGAAGTGACCACGAATGAAGATACACAGAAACATTACCGTGAAATGCCGCTGAAGGAACTGGAAAAAGAAAAAGCACAGAAGGAGGAGGCGTAATATGCAGATTTTCACCTGTATTTTGCTGGGCTTTCTGGTAGTCTGTGCAGTGTCGGTAAGCTTTTCCAAAAACCTGCTGAATTCGATTCTGATCTTTATGTCCTACAGTCTTGTGATGTCAGTGATCTGGATACTTCTGGAATCTCCGGATCTTGCCATTACAGAGGCCGCAGTGGGCGCCGGAATTACCAGTGTTCTGTTTTTTATCACGCTGAAAAAAATTCATGCAATCATGAAGTCGGATGAGGAGGAAAAGGATGAGTAAAAAAGTGTCAGAAAAAGATTATGAGCGTACTTTGTCCTTTCGGATAAAACAGTGGATGGACGGTTCCCGGGATCTTCTTCTGGACAACGTGGAAATGAAGCCTCAGAAGCCGTTTACAGAAGATAAAATTACGGTGATCAAAAGAAGAAAAGAGAAGAAACAGACGTTTGAAAAAGTCTACGATCTAAAAAATAACCCGGAGGTCCGTATTTTCCGGAAGGTATATAGGATTTTCAGTGTTTTGTTCTGTCTGTTTCTGGTGACGATGCTTCTGACTGCAGTATCCAATCTGCCAAGTTTCGGAAATGCATCCAATCCGGTAAACAATGAAGTTTCAGAACGGTATATCGAAAATGGTCTTCAGGAAACGGGAGCTGTGAATCTTGTAACAGGAATGATTCTGGACTACAGGGCTTTTGATACACTGGGAGAGTCTCATGTATTATTTATTGCGACCTGTACGGTGCTGATCCTTCTGCGTATCGACGGGGACAAAAAGGGCCGGAGCGGTATGGGATACAGTATGGAAAATGACCGGATCTATGAGCCCAAAAATGATATCATTCTTCAGACGGTTGCGAGAATCCTGGTTCCGCCGATTTTTATTTTCGGAATTTATATCATTCTGTGCGGACACCTGGGACCGGGCGGTGGTTTTTCCGGAGGAGCCGTGATTGGAGCCGGGCTGATTCTGTACCTGAATGCTTTCGGATTTGAAAAAACAGAGCGCTTTTTTACCCAGAAGACCTACCGGAGAACCAGTTTCTGTGCTTTGGCATGTTATGCTCTGGCAAAAAGTTATTCTTTCTACACCGGTGCCAACCACATTGAGAGTGTGATACCTCTTGGTACGCCCGGTGCGATTTTGAGCAGCGGTCTGATCCTGATTCTGAATATCTGCGTCGGAATCGTTGTGGCAGGAACCATGTATACGTTTTATGTTATGTTCCGGAAAGGAGCTTATTGATATGAATATTGCAAATCTTTTCACCAATTATGAAGAGGCGATTGCAATGATCCTTTTTGGAATCGGCTTTTCGAATCTGCTTCTGCAGAGAAATCTGATCAAAAAAATCATCGGGCTGAATATCATGGATACAGCCATGTATCTGTTTCTGGCATTGAAGGGATATGTTGACGGACACAAGGCACCGATCGTGACAAACGGTGTACAGAGTGTGGATGCCTATATCAATCCCATTCCCAGCGGTCTGGTTCTTACCGGTATTGTTGTGTCCGTATCGGTTACAGCTCTGATGCTTTCTCTGACGATCCGACTTTACCGGAGATATCATACGCTGGATCTTGACGAGATTTCCACAAAACTGAAAAAGGAGGGATTGTGATGCAGTTTGTACAGAATTTTCCGTTTATGACGATTATCCTTTCCCTGTTTTCCGGTCCTCTTTCTTCGATTCTGGACGGGAAAAAAGCCAAACGCGTCAATCTGGCGGTGATGTCGCTGATTACGGTGATGTCCTGTGCGGTGCTGGTTTTTGTGATAAATTCCGGAAGTGCTTATGTTTATACAATGGGACATTTTCCGGCTCCCTGGGGAAATGAGATCAGGGTGGGAGTTCTGGAAGCATTTATGGCAGTTTTTTTCTGTGTTATCATGCTCCTTTGTGTCATTGGCGGTGTCTATGAAAGGGAACAGGAGCTGGAGGATACCAAGCAGAATCTGTATTATGTGATGGTCAATCTGCTTTTGTCTTCTCTGCTTGCGCTGATCTATACCAATGACCTGTTTACCGCGTATGTGTTTGTGGAAATCAATACGATTTCTGCCTGCGGATTGATTATGATCCGGCAGAACGGCCGTACACTTGAGGCGGCGACCAGATATATGATCATGAGTCTGATGGGGTCCGGTCTTCTGCTTCTTGGAATCTGTTTTCTGTATGATCTGACAGGGCATCTTCTGATGAGCAATATCAGAGAGCAGGTGCAGCTGCTTCATCAGGCCGGTGAATATAATATTCCGCTTCTGGTATCACTTGCTTTGATTTCCGTAGGTCTGGCGATCAAAAGTGCGCTGTTCCCGTTTCATGCCTGGCTTCCGGACGCTTATGGATATTCCACACTGTCCTCTGCCGCAATCTTATCTTCTCTGGTTTCCAAAGGATACATTTTCCTTCTGGTCAAGATTTTCTTCCGCGTGATCGGATTTGGAATCGTGCGGGACAGCAAAGTGGTGAATGTGCTGTTTGTGTTTGGTGTTGCAGGTATGATCATGGGATCTGTAAATGCGATCCGGGAGAATAATATCCGCAGAATGATCGCATATTCATCGGTTGCCCAGATCGGTTATATTTATATGGGATTTGGTCTTGGAACGACTGCCGGCGTGATTGCGAGTCTTTATCATGTTCTTTCTCATGCAGCTACAAAATCACTGCTCTTTGTGGCAGCTTCCGGTATCACGGATGCTTCCGGGGATCATACGGAATTTCTGGAACTGACAGGAGCAGGGTATCGAAATAAACTGGCAGGTGTGGCGTTTACGGTAGGCTCGCTTTCCATGGTCGGCGTTCCCATGTTTTCCGGATTTATTTCTAAGCTGCTTTTTGCTCAGGCAGGTATGGAGAGCATGCACAAGATGCTGCCGACTTTGATCGCTCTTGCGATCAGTACGATTTTGAATGCAGTATATTTTATGAAAACAGTGATCCGGATCTATACACCTGTTCCGGCAAAAGTTCTGCAGAAAAAAGAGTACCGGTGTATCTCTATGAAGGAACAGCCGTGTAAGTCGACAGCGCTTGTTTTCTTTATTATCCTGAACATGCTTCTCGGCCTCAGCTCGGAACCGGTTATCGGACTGCTTCGAAGCGGTCTTGCAATGTTCGCTTAAGATATCTGCATAGGAGGAAAAGAATATGAATGGTTGGATTTTGCTGCCGGTATTTCTGCCGGTGATCGCCGGGATTTTTCTGCTGCTGATGTTGTCCTGCGAACGCCGCCGTCTGCATCAGGCTGCGGGTACGGTATTGGTCATTTCCGCATTGCTGGCATTGCTGGCAGCCTGGACCGGAGAAAAAAGTGTAACACTGTTTTATCTTATGAAAGACATTCCTGTGTATTTTCATATTGACGGTATCAGCAGGATTTTTGTCACTTTCACAAGTATTGTGTGGGTGTGCGTGGGAATTTATGCGTTTGTTTATATGGAGCATGAAGGAGCAGAAAAAAGGTTTTTCGGATTTTATCTCATGGTATATGGGGTATTGGTGGCTCTGGAATTTTCGGGAAATCTGGTAACGATGTATTTTTTTTATGAGCTGATGACACTGACATCAGCGCCGATGGTGCTGCATAATGGTTCCCGGGAAGCAATTATGGCAGCTCTGAAGTATTTGTTTTATTCCCTGTGCGGAGCCTATATGGGGTTGTTCGGTATTTATTTCCTGTATCAGAATTGTGATACTCTGACATTTACGCCTGGAGGAACACTGAATCCCGCTCTGGCTCAGGACCACAGGACAATTCTTCTGATTGCGGTTTTTGCCATGCTTGTGGGCTTTGGCGCAAAGGCCGGTATGCTGCCGCTTCATGCATGGCTTCCGGCAGCCCATCCGGTAGCGCCTTCTCCGGCATCCGCAGTGTTTTCCGGAATTGTGGTAAAAGCGGGTGTGCTTGCTGCTATCCGTACGGTTTATTATGTGGTGGGACCGGATTTTATCAGAGGAACCTGGGTGCAGACTGCGTGGATGGTACTGGCACTGGTTACGGTCTTTATGGGATCGATGATGGCTTACCGGGAACCTGTTTTCAAAAAAAGACTGGCATATTCCACGGTGAGTCAGATTTCCTATATTCTATTCGGCCTGTCTCTGCTGACACCGATGGGAATGACAGGAGCGCTGCTCCATACCGTATTTCATGCATTTATCAAAAGTGCCCTGTTTCTGACTGCAGGAGTGTTTATTTTTGAATGCGGCAAGGCCAGAGTCAGTGAACTGACAGGAATTGGAAAACGAATGCCGAAAACGATCTGGTGCTATACCTTTGCATCGCTGGCGCTGATTGGTATTCCGCCTGCCTGCGGGTTTGTGAGCAAGTGGTATCTGGCGGAGGGCGCGCTGCATGCGGATGTGGGGATATTCGGATGGCTGGGACCGGTGGTACTGCTGGTCAGTGCACTGCTGACTGCGGGATATCTGCTTCCGGTAACGATGAAGGGATTTTTTCCGGGAAAAGGAAACGGAGAAAATTCCGGTATGAAGAAAGCATCTGTGGAGATTTCCGGAGTGCAGAACGGGATTACAGATGACAGAGATACTGGCAAAAAAGAGCCATCTTTGATGATGCTGATTCCGCTGGGGATTCTGGCAAGTCTGACCATCATTCTGGGTGTGCTGCCGAATCCGCTGATTCATTATATCAGTCAGCTGGTTTCGGGACTGATGTAGGAAGGAGGACGTGATAATGAGTGCAAATATAATGGTAGTAGTCGTTCTGCTTCCGATTGTTTTCGGGGTACTGATTCCCTTGATCCCGTTTAAAACCCGCAGACATATGACCTGGTATGTGGAAGGTGTTGTCCTTCTTACTTCTGTGCTGGTGTGGGGACTTCTGATCTCTCAGCCGGACGGTTCTTTCGTTCTGTTCCGTTTCACCGGCAATCTGAGTGTCAGCTTTCGTCTGGACGGACTGGGAACCGTGTTTGCCGGAATCGTGTCTTCTCTGTGGCCGCTTGCCACCCTGTATTCTTTTGAATATATGAAACATGAGGGACATGAGAAATTTTTCTTTATGTTTTATGTCATTACGTATGGAGTGACTCTTGGAATCGCTCTGGCAGAGGATATTCTGACCATGTATTTCTTCTATGAAATGCTGAGTCTGGTAACACTGCCTCTGATCATGCATACGCTGACGAGAGAAGCAATACTGGCCAGCCGGACATATCTGTATTATTCTCTGGGCGGTGCGGCGTTTGCGTTTATCGGAATGATTTTTATTCTGACTTTTGGAACTACTTCTGTGTTTGTGCCGGGTGGTGTGATTGACACCACGGCACTGGGGGACAGACAGGGGCTGATGCTTCTGATCTATGTGCTGTGTTTCTGCGGATTCAGTGTCAAGGCGGCGATGTTTCCATTTTCGTCCTGGCTTCCCAAAGCCGGCGTGGCGCCTACTCCTGTAACAGCACTTCTCCACGCGGTAGCAGTTGTCAAAGCAGGAGCTTTTACGGTGATCCGGGTGACTTATTACAGCTTTGGTACAGAGCTTCTGCGGGGAACCTGGGCTCAGACGGTGGTGCTTGGCCTGACGATTTTTACGATTGTATACGGCTGCAGCAGAGCGCTGAAAGAAACGCATCTGAAAAGAAGATTAGCCTGGTCTACGGTCAGCAATCTTTCTTACATTTTGTTTGGTGCGGCATTGATGACACCGCTGGGGCTGGTGGGCGCGCTGAGTCACATGGTATTTCATGCGGTTATGAAAATCTGTTCCTTCTTCTGCGCAGGAGCGGTTATTTACAAGACCGGCAGAAATTATATTCATGAACTGAATGGATTTGGAAGGAAAATGCCGAAGGTATTTACTATTTTTACCATTTCCGGAATGGCGCTGATGGGCGTTCCGGGGCTGTGCGGTTTTGTCAGCAAATGGAACCTGGCAAAAGCTGCGGCTGCAAGTGAAAATCCTCTTGGTTATCTGGGAGTTGCGGCACTTCTGGTGTCTGCGCTGCTGACTGCCATTTATATGATGACCATTTCTCTGCGGGCATTTTTCCCGGGCAGAGATTTTGACTACGATATGATTTCTGATGTGGAAGATCCCAACTGGATGATGATTCTGCCGCTGGTGATTTTTGTCATTGCCATGTTTGTGTTTGGACTTCATTCAGAACCGGTGATTACAGCATTGGAATCGATTGCTGCGGCAATGAATTAAAGGAGGCGTAGAGAAAATGAATATCATGTTGGTAATTCTGGTATTTTATCCATTTCTGGGCGGACTCCTTTCTTATGCGGCTGGAAGATGCCGTGAGGAATACCGCGATTATGTGGCGGAATTTGTGGTGATCAGTGAATTTGCGCTGGCAGCAGTGCTGGCGGGAATGAGTCTTGGAGGCGGATGGGGAAATGTGGCTTCCGGGGAACTGTCAGGAGCCGGGAGTTCTGTGCTGGAACATGTCAGCGAGGGAGCTGCCAGGATATTTGCCCAGGTACACATCCCGGAAATCTGCGGATTTGGACTGCATTTTACACTGGACGGATTCCGTGTGATCTACAGTGTGATTGCAGCCCTGATGTGGATGATGACGATACTTTTGTCCAGAGAATATTTCCGTCATCACGAAAACAGGAACCGGTTTTATCTGTTTCTTTTGTTAACACTGGGAGCAACGATGGGAGTGTTCCTGTCAGCGGATCTGTACACAACGTTTATCTTTTTTGAAATTATGTCCTTTACTTCCTATGTCTGGGTGGCACAGGAAGAAAATGCGGAGTCTCTCCGGGCAGCAGCTACCTATCTGGCAGTTGCGGTGATTGGAGGTCTGGTGATGCTCATGGGACTGTTCCTGCTTTACCGGGAACTGGGAACCATGGTGATTTCCGAATTGCTGCCTGCAGCGAAGGCATGTGAGAATAAGGATGCACTTTATGCGGCAGGTGCCTGTATGCTTGTGGGCTTTGGTGCAAAAGCCGGAGCATTTCCGCTTCACATCTGGCTGCCGAAAGCACATCCGGTTGCACCTGCGCCGGCATCTGCTCTGCTTTCCGGTATTCTTACAAAAACGGGTATTTTTGGAATTCTGATCATCAGCAGCAATCTGTTTCTTCACGATGCAGCCTGGGGAAATCTGATTCTGGGAATCGGTGTGCTGACCATGTTCGGCGGAGCTTTGCTTGCAGTATTTTCCATTGACCTGAAGAGGACTCTTGCATGCTCCTCCATGTCACAGATTGGTTTTATACTGACAGGAGTGGGTATGCAGGGGCTGCTTGGAGAAGAAAATGCCATGGCTGTGCATGGAACATTTCTTCATATGGTGAATCACTCCATGATCAAGCTGGTGCTGTTTATGGCTGCGGGCGTGATTTTCATGAATGTACATGCGCTGAATCTGAATGAGGTTCGGGGTTTCGGAAGGAAAAAACCACTGCTGAAAGCGATTTTTCTGACAGGGGCACTGGCTATTGGAGGAATTCCGTTCTTTGGCGGATATATCAGCAAAACACTGATCCACGAAAGTATTGTGGAATACGGGGGCGGATGGGTGATGCGCGTTGTGGAATATATTTTCCTGTTCAGTGGCGGCCTGACGGTGGCCTATATGACGAAGCTGTATGTGGCGATTTTTGTGGAAAAGAACGCAAATGCTGAGGTGCAGCGGAAATTTGATCAGATGAAAAAATATATGAACCTGCAGAGTGGTCTGACCCTGGGAATCAGTGCGGCTGTGCTGCTGATCTGGGGACTGTTTCCGCATACGATGATGGACCGGGCGGCAGAATTGGGACAGGGACTCATGAACCTGGAAGAAACAGGACATGTGGTAGCTTATTTCAGTCTGAAAAATCTTTCCGGAGCGCTGATCTCCATAAGCATCGGAGCGATTGTTTATCTGTTTGTGATCCGCCGTTATCTGGTGAGAAATCTTTCGGAGAAGAAGAACAGTGTGAAGTGCTATGTGGATGCATGGCCAAAGTGGCTGGATCTTGAAAATCTGATCTACCGGCCGGTACTTCTTCAGTTCCTGCCGTTTGTATGCGGGGTGTTCTGCAGAATCGCAGACAGTTTCCTGGAGCTTCTGATTGTTGCTCTGAGGAAGACGATTTATTCGGACAGTCCGCTGCCGCATGAACGGCCGGAGGGCAATGCGGTTACGGAATTTGTCGGAAGAGTTCTGAATGGAATCCAGAATCTGGGAAATCGTTTCTGGAACCGCAAAAAACCGGGAAAGAAGAATTATGTTCATCTGCTGGCTGTTCGGAATGAAGAGTTTAAAGAGACGAATATGATTATCCAGAGAAGTCTGTCGTTCGGACTGATGCTGGTGGGAATCGGACTTTGTCTGACATTGATCTATATTATCTGGTGGTAAGAAAGTCTGTCATGGTATGTAAAAAAACAGAGGGATGTTCAAGCTTGGGCATGAAAATCTCTCTGTTTTTTATTGTGCTGTAAAACTTCGAAAAACGGATATTTATGCAGTTTTTACTATTGATGGATCTGAATGTTGTCTGCACACGGAATTAGCTGGTGAGGACCGGTAATTGGTGAAAACCGGTCATTTTTTATTGTGCGGAGCAGATGCAGATATCGTCTTATTGATCGTTCGAAAATCCCTGACTGCGTGAATTCCGATTTTGGTGATCTTTTTCAGATTAATGGAATTGGTTCCCCCCTGGCGCGGCCGGAAAGTGATGGGGATATATTTTACTGAGCAGTTCTGCTTGAGATAGATTACAGGAATCAGTACATTGGGGAGATTAAAACCATCAGGAATCAAATCAATACATTTTTTGAGTGTTTCTGCCTTCATCAAACGGAAAGGCGTGTTTGCATCCTGAACGGTCACTCCGAAGCAGAGACGAAGGACCAGCTTTAATGTTTTTGTCACAAAGATACGGGATGATCCATCCTGACGGCCTTTTCGGTTTCCGATTACCAGATCATAATGGTTTCGCTGAGTCCAGAATTCTTCAAATTCCCCGGGAAGTGTCTGACCATCGGAATCTGTCTGAAAAATGTAATCTGCGCCATGGATCAGGGCATAATGATATCCGTCAAGAATGGTGGGACCATGACCGCTGTTCTTTTTGGTGACTGCCTGTAAAAGAGGACGGGAGCTGGCACAGTCTTTGACTATTTTGTAGGTGTTGTCCTTGCTGCCGTCATCAATGATCACCAGTCTGGACTGTTGATTGGCATGATGTTTTTCAATGACGGGATACCAGTCCTCGATGACCTGGCGGATATTTTCCTCCTCGTTATATGCAGGAATGATGATATAAAGTGTGTCCATGGATTTCTGAGATTTTGCGGACGCCATTTTTACAATATGATCCTTTCTTATAAAAAGCTCTGGATTCCTGCATAAAATGCCGGAATCAGCAGTGCCGGGAGCATGTTACCTACCGGGAATTTTTTGCCAAATGCAATGTTTATGCCGACACAGAAAATCAACGCGGAACCCACATAGGAAATATCAGAAATCAGCGCAGCACTCATAAAATCACCAAAAGCAGCTGCAGCGCAGGTGATGAGCCCCTGATAAAGAAACAGGGGAAGTGCGGAGAAGATGACACCTTTTCCCAGTGTGGAAGCAAAAACGATCACAATGACAAAGTCAAGGATTGCCTTGGCTGTGAGCGTGGAGTAATCGCCGGTCAGACCATCTTTGATGGATCCGACAATTGCCATGGCTCCGATGCAGATCACAAGTGTACAGGTAACGAAACCCTCGACAAAATGTGTATCATTTTCTGTATGTAATTTTCGTTTCAGAAATTCTCCGAAATTTTCGAGATGGGCTTCAATATCCAGAAGGCTTCCCGCAAGACTCCCAAGTACCAGAGAAAAAATCAGCAGCATCGTTCCCTGAGAAGACAATGTCCCGTCTTTGATGACCAGCATTTTTTCCATAACGCCGGCAGCTCCGATGAAAATTGTGGAAATGCCGCAGGCCTGCATGAGAATCTGGCTGTGTTTTTCCGGAATTCCTTTCTTTAAAGTGACTCCGATGAGTCCGCCGGCAATGACTGCGGCAGTATTGATGAGTGTACCTAATCCAAACATGGCTTCCTCACTTTATATGTTTTTAGTTTTGTGCATAGACATGTATGCAGGAGCAGATCTTTTGATATCACAGGAAAGTGCCTGGCATTTCCCTGTGGTACAAAAAATATGTGAAAAACAAACTTTACATATTATACAAAAGTTCTTTGAGAAAGTAAAGTGACGGTGAGGACAGAATTCGGATGTTTTTGTTTGGTAAAAGAACCGTTTATTTTGTTATATAATCATTTTATGCTGTAGAGCGTGTTTGAAAACTGCTTTCCGGAAATTATTTATGGTGAGCGGCAAGCCATTCCAGAATGGTAACGGTTTTGCCATTGATTGTTACAGGGCTTCCGTCAAAGTCTTCCGTACAGCGGTTGTCCAGCATAGGAACCCATGCCCAGTGACCGACATATTCGAATGGCTTTCCGTCTTCCAGAAAATATTTGCCGGAAGGATCCGTAATATTGTCATAATAGGTAAAATGAACATCTCCGGCACCTGCTGCCATAATGCGCTGATAGGTGGGAAGTACATAATCTTCCGGTGCTACGACAGGGTCGTTTTTGGCATGGACAAACCAGATCGGGATTCCTGCCAGAGTGCGGATATCATCATCGCTCATGGCTTTGTCATACATAGCCTCACATACCGGATAAGCGGCAGCATATCTGTCAGGGTTGCGAAGAAGCATACGTACCGTCATAAAACCGCCATTGGAGCAGCCGCCGATATAGATTCGGGAGGTATCAATGTCCGAATGTTCTTTTACAAAGTCCCCGATCAATGCTTCCAGACCTTCGGTATACATGGAAATGCCTGTTGTGGTATATTCCCCGGAACCGTTGTCCATCCACATGGTAGGACACTGGGGAGCCAAAAGCAGTGCCTTGCCGAAGTAAGCCTGTATTTCCGGAGAAATCAGATTAACAACTTTGTTGCCGACAGCTGCGACGGCAGTGTCTTTGCCGCCTTCTCCTGCTCCATGAAGCCAGATGATGAGCGGAACCTTTTCTCCTGTTTCTGTTTCCGGTTCATAATATACATAAGAAAGAGGCATGTCCGGATGGGCGTGAAAGCCTTCTTTCAGCCATTCCCCATAGATGATGCGGTTGCCGTCATCCTGATCAAAAATCAGATCAGTCAGGGTACTTTCGGAAAGGATCAGAGGTTTCTGCTGAGTGATGGTATAGTGGAAGTTCACAAAAACATTGTGGTCACCGTCAAAACGGATAATAGATCCAAGATTATCACGAGGGTCGCAGTAAAGTTCCAGTGTCAGGTAAGTTCCGTCATTGCAGGAAGTTCCATTTTTGTCCGATGAATAAATGGCGGTAATTTTCCGTTCGCCTTCCATGGGATCTTCCATTTGTTCGCCCATAAATGCAGGCCATTCATAATCTTCGCCTTTGACAGAGGTGCGTTTGGCAAATACTGTAAACATGTCTGTTTCCAGATGTGCTCCTTTCAGAGATGTTCCGACATTGAGAATTACCTTGCTGACGTGCGGGCCAAAATCAAAAACTTCTGTGATGGTTTGATAGTGATGATTCATAATAATACCTCCGGAAATTTTATGGTTATTTGTTGTATGAGGAGGGATAAAAGTGGTTGCCTCCCATAATGCCTCAGCGCTTGTTTGAAAATTCATTACTGTCATCTGCGCACTCCCGTTTTGCAGGAAAGTAATTTTCAAACACACTCCAGGATTTTTCATGCAAGTATGAAAATTATGATATTAATTTTGTTATTATTATATATGTAACGGGTTTGTAAATAAAGAGGATTTTGCTGAAATTGTGTAAAGGAAAAAGGATTGAAAAAGCAGTGTGAAAAGGGACGTAAAAAGAAGGAGGGCCGGACCCTTGCGGAGTCCGGCAAGTATGAAAAAGAAAAAATAGTATGAGGAGTGGCGGAGGCCACATCCAAATTGTCTAATCTATGTAAAAAAGCTTTCGCTTTATTTGCTTAATAATATACCGTCCAAATGTGATGAAAGTGTGAGAAAGATTTGAAAAAAAGATGATGGTTTTCTAAAAAACTTCTAAAATGTGATGAAAACTATAAATGAGCAAATTTGAAAAATTTCCCGCAAAGTGGGGCGTGCATCTGTCGGGAATGAATTTTCAAACACGCTCTAGAGTCTGTTATATGCGGACAATAAGAAGCCTATAGACGATTAATGTCTGTACAATGCACACAATTAATCATGAGTTTTGTTCACCTTTCAGTATTTGCTCATTTATAGATGAAAATATAATAGAAAATGCAATATAAAAATATGATATAAAATGTGATATAAGGCAGGACATTTTATAAAAGTGGTTGTATAATGATTTTACAATAGAGAGAGTAACCGGTGGGAGAGAGGAAAATGAGAGAACAGACAGAAGTAAAAAAACAGTATTTATTCAGTGACCGGGATCTGCGCAAATTAATTGTGCCATTGTTTATTGAACAGTTTCTGGCGATTTTTGTGGGGCTTGCGGATTCTATTATGGTTGCCTCTGTGGGAGAAACAGCAGTGTCGGCAGTTTCACTGATCGATACGATTATGGTACTCCTTATTAATATTTTTACGGCGCTTGCCACAGGCGGGGCAATCGTGGCCGGGCAGGCTCTGGGGCGGAAGCATCAGGATGACAGCTGTGAGGCGGCGGAGCAGACATTACTTTTTGCAGCTGCTTTTTCTGTGATTATTATGGTACTTGTGTACGCGGGAAAATGGCTGATACTTCATGTGGTTTTTGGCAAAATCGAACCGGAAGTTATGACAAACTGCAATCTGTATCTTATGATTGTAACGGCATCGATTCCATTTCTTGCAGTATATAATACCGGAGCTGCCATGTACCGTGCTATGGGAGATTCCAGGACGCCTATGCTGATGTCGCTGGTGATGAACGGAATCAATCTGATCGGAAATGCCATTCTTCTTTATGGCCTTGGAAGGGGTGTGGAAGGAGCTGCGATTCCTACACTTCTGTCGAGAGTTTTTGCCGGAATCTGGATGCTTTTCCTGATCAGAAATCCTCAGAAAATCATTCATGTGCGTACGATTCTTGGCATTCGTCTGAAATGGCCGATACTGAAAAAAATCTTACATATCGGTATTCCGTACAGTATGGAAAACAGCATGTTCCAGCTGGGAAAAATTCTGGTATTAAGTCTGGTTTCCGGTTTTGGAACAGCTTCTATCGCGGCAAATGCGGTGTGCAACAGTGTCTGTGGATTTGCTATTCTGGGAGGAATGTCCATGGGATATGCATTGTCTTCCGTAAGTGCGCAGTGTGTCGGAAGCGGGGATTATGAACAGGTCCGGTATTATACCAGAAAATTGATGAGATACTCTTATGGCGGCGTTATCCTGATGAATATTATTATTGTAACAGTATTGCCTTTTATCATAGGAATTTATGGACTTTCACCGGAAACAGGCGAGATGGCACGGGAGATTATTGTGTATCATGCGGTGCTTGCGGTCCTGATCTGGCCGTTGTCGTTCACTCTGCCAAATACACTGAGAGCTGCAAATGATGTGGGATACTGCATGTGGGTTTCCATTATTTCCATGTGGATTTTCCGTATTGGCTTTAGTTTTGTACTGGGGAAATATATGGGAATGGGAGTTTTTGGCGTCTGGGTTTCCATGACGATCGACTGGGCTGTGAGAGGCGTGTTCTTTGTGATTCGTTATCGCGGAAAAACATGGGAGATGAAAAAGGTATAAAGGAAATTTTGCCGAAAGTGACGGGTGAGAAATCAAATGGGAGAATTGTTAAAAAATGTGGAAGCAAACGGCAGTAAAACCGCAATAAAACAATAGAAGCAAACGGCAGTAAAACTGCAATAAAACAATAGAAGCAAACGGTTTTAAAAAAATGTTGTAAAATTTTCGGAGCTCCCTTATAATGATTGCAGAAACAGTATAAGAATAAAAAGAAATGCAGCAGAAACCTCTTTCCTGCGGCACAACTACTTTTAGGAGGAAGACGATGAAGAGAGAGACCGTTGTTGTACTTGACTTTGGTGGACAGTATAATCAGCTGATTGCACGCCGTGTCAGAGAATGCAATGTATATTGTGAAATTTATTCCTACAAGACAGACATTCAGAAAATTAAAGATATCCAGCCTAAGGGAATTATCTTTACAGGCGGACCGAACAGCTGTTACGAGCCGGATTCTCCGACCTATACAAAAGAAATTTTTGAACTGGGAGTTCCGATTCTTGGAATCTGCTATGGCGCTCAGCTGATGATGCACCTTCTTGGTGGCAAGGTTGAAAAAGCGCCTGTCCGCGAGTATGGTAAGATTGAAGTAAACGTGGATACCAATTCCAAACTCTTTACGAATGTATCTCCGAAAACCATTTGCTGGATGAGCCACAATGATTATATTTCCAAGGCTGCACCGGGATTTGAGATTTCTGCATGGACCAATGACTGCCCAGTAGCAGGTATGGAGAATATAGATAAGAATCTTTATGCAATCCAGTTCCATCCGGAAGTTCTTCATACGCAGGAAGGAACCAAGATGCTTTCCAACTTTGTTTACAATGTCTGCGGCTGTGCCGGTGACTGGAAAATGGATTCTTTTGTAGAAGATTCCATCAAATCTATTCGTGAAAAAGTAGGCAGCGGCAAGGTTCTCTGTGCCCTGTCCGGCGGTGTGGATTCTTCTGTTGCAGCAGTTCTTCTGTCAAAAGCAGTCGGCAATCAGCTGACCTGTGTATTTGTAGATCATGGCCTTCTCAGAAAAGACGAAGGTGATGAAGTAGAAGCTGTTTTTGGCCCGGAAGGTCCGTATGATCTGAACTTTATCCGTGTCAATGCCCAGGAAAGATTCTACAGCAAGCTTGCCGGTGTGACTGAGCCGGAGAAAAAACGTAAGATCATCGGTGAGGAATTCATTCGTGTATTTGAAGAAGAAGCCAAAAAAATCGGTGCTGTAGATTTCCTTGTACAGGGTACGATTTATCCGGACGTAGTTGAGAGCGGTGTAGGCGGCGAATCTACCGTCATCAAATCCCACCACAATGTGGGAGGCCTTCCTGACTATGTAGATTTCAAAGAAATCATCGAGCCTCTGCGCAACCTGTTCAAGGACGAAGTGCGCAAAGCCGGTCTGGAACTTGGCATCCCGGATTACCTTGTATTCCGTCAGCCGTTCCCGGGTCCTGGACTTGGTATCCGTATCATCGGTGAAATCACTGCTGAAAAAGTAAAAATGGTCCAGGAAGCCGATGCCATCTGGCGTGAAGAAATCGCCAAAGCCGGCTGGGACAAGAAAGTAAACCAGTATTTCGCAGCCCTGACCAATATGAGATCCGTCGGTGTCATGGGTGACGAGAGAACCTATGATTATGCCATCGCTCTGAGAGCCGTGACCACCACCGATTTCATGACCGCCGAGAGCGCAGAAATCCCGTGGGAAGTAATCGGAAAAACGACCAGCAGGATCGTGAACGAAGTGAAACACGTGAACAGAGTACTTTATGACTGCACGGGGAAACCACCGGCTACAATTGAGTTTGAATAAATCGAGTTGCTTAAAAAAGCCAGTGTTTATGCGGGTTTCAGCG
>CAMBAL010000010.1 GCA_945864225.1 uncultured Blautia sp.
CTCTTTCGCGTACGGTTTTTCACACCTACCCCCTCACAGAGTTTCGCCCTGAACGAAAGTTTCGGTGAAATCTGCAGCATAACGAAACTTAGAGAATCCCCAAAGACTGCTTCTGAGCTAAAGCAAGCTTTCGTTTATTGAATGAAAAACTTATTGGAGCATAACGATATAAAAAAAGAAGCCTCATATTATCCTGAGACTCCCATTTCTTTTTGGATATTTTCTTTGGCAGCCAGGATGAGACTGCGGATTTCCTCAATCCGCTCATCGCTCATCCGGTCTTTGGGTGCAGAAACACTGAGCGCATATGTGGGTTTCCCTTTGTAGTTTTTAATGGAAACCGCGATGCAGCGGACGCCGAGTTCATTTTCCTCATTATCAAGCGCATAACCATTGTTTCGGATTTGCTGGATCAGTTTCATAAACTGTGAATAATCAGTAATCGTATAATCAGTCAGCCTGCGGATATTGCTGGATTCCCAGATGGCTTTAATTCTGTCATCACTCATATCAGCCAGCATGGCTTTGCCAACTCCGGAACAATACAGAGGGATGGATTTACCCACCATGGAAACAAGGCGGACAGAACCGCGGGAGGCTTCCACTTTATCAATATAGACTGCCTGACCACCGTCAATTTCCACCAGATGAACTGTTTCACCGGTCTGTTCGGCAAGTTCTTTGAGGTATGGACGTGCAAGGTCGATCATATTGTTCTGGGCAAGAATCTGGTTGGAAATGCCGCAGAATTTAAAGGTAAGACTGTATTTCAGAGATTCCGGATCCTGTCTTGCATAGTCCATGCAGATCAGAGAATTGAGAATCCTGTGGACGGTAGTTTTATTCAGATTCAATTCTTTGCTCAGTTCCAGAAGACCCATGGGACCATTCTGAGCAAGGCATTCGATTGCGCTGAAGATACGTTCTGATACCTGTATCGGGTTTTTTTCTTCCATGAAGTGACACTCCTGTTTGTGAAAATAAGCAACTGTTCAGAAAATAAGCTTCTGTGTGCTGAACAGATACGAAAATAGTAGATTGTTTCAGTGGCTATTGTAGCACGATTATCAGAGAAGGGCAAATGGGAAAATACATCAGCATGAAAAAGAGGAAAAGAGGTTAAAATAGTTTAAGGAATGTATTTTTAAAAGAACAAAAAAATGAATAAAAAAGTATTGGAACGTCTTGACAATAGTGGGAAAGTGAGTATAATCAGAAACATAAGAAGTTCATAATATGAAATATAGTTTCATAATATGAAACAATAAAAAGACTTCAGAGAAGATTGACTATTAGCTGAAATGTAACACAAACCAAAACCGCTAAAAAATCATTGGGGACCGACAGTTGAGAATGGCAGCAGAATAAGAAGGAAAGCAGGGGACAAAAGCATGAATGAAGTATTAAAGAAAATTCAGGAAACCGGAATTATCCCGGTTGTAGTTTTAAACGATGCCAAGGACGCAGCTCCGCTGGCAAAGGCTCTTTGTGAAGGCGGACTTCCATGTGCGGAAGTTACTTTCCGTACAGAAGCAGCAGAAGAATCCATCCGTATCATGAGCAGAGAATTTCCGGAGATGTTCGTAGGCGCAGGTACTGTTCTTACTACTGAACAGGTTGACCGTGCAGTAGATGCAGGTGCGAAATTCATCGTAAGCCCGGGTTTGAATCCGAAAGTTGTAAAATATTGTATTGAAAAAGGAGTACCGGTAACACCTGGTGTATGTACTCCGAGTGAAGTAGAGCAGGCCATTGAGCTTGGTCTGGATGTTGTGAAATTTTTTCCGGCAGAACCGGCAGGCGGACTGAATATGATCAAAGCAATGGCGGCTCCGTATGTAGGAATGAAATTCATGCCGACCGGCGGAATCAATGCGAAAAATGTCAGAGAATATCTTGCATATGACAGAATCCTTGCATGCGGTGGAAGCTGGATGGTAAAAGGAAGCCTTGTAGAGGCAGGAGAATTTGATAAAATCAGAGAATTAGCGCAGGAAGCAGTAGAAATTGTTAAAGAAAGCAGAGGAAAATAATCATGAGTAAAAAAGTAGTTACCTTCGGAGAACTGATGTTAAGACTTGCACCGGAAGGATATTATCGTTTCGTGCAGGTGGATAAATTAGGAGCAACCTTCGGCGGCGGCGAAGCTAACGTTGCGGTTTCACTTGCCAACTATGGCTTTGATGCATCTTTTGTAACCAAGCTTCCGACCCACGAAATCGGTCAGGCAGCTGTAAACTCGCTGAGAAGATATGGAGTAGATACATCCAGAATCGCCCGCGGCGGTGACCGTGTAGGTATTTATTTCCTCGAAAAAGGTGCATCCCAGAGACCTTCCAAAGTAATCTATGACCGTGCAGGTTCCTCCATCTATACTGCATCTTCAGAAGATTTCAACTGGAAAGAAATTCTGGACGGCGCTGAATGGTTCCATTTTACCGGAATTACTCCGGCTCTCAATGACAATGTGGCAGCAATTTGTCTGGAAGCCTGCAAGGCAGCCAAAGAACTTGGCGTAAAAGTTTCCTGCGACCTGAACTACAGAAACAAACTGTGGAGCAAGGAAAAAGCCGGACAGGTGATGGGTGAGCTTTGCAAATATGTAGATGTCTGCATTGCCAATGAGGAAGATGCTGCTGATGTATTCGGCATCAAAGCTGCCAATACCGATGTTACTGCCGGTACTGTAAACCATGAAGGATATAAGGATGTTGCAAAACAGCTTGCTGACCGTTTCGGATTCGAAAAAGTTGCCATTACTCTTCGTGAGTCTCTCTCTGCAAATGACAACAACTGGTCTGCAATGCTTTATGACGGCAATGACTTCTATTTCAGCAAGAAATACAAAATGCACATTGTTGACCGTGTAGGCGGCGGTGACAGCTTTGGCGGCGGTCTGATCGCAGCTACATTAAGCGGCTATGATGCTCAGTCTACCATCGAATTCGCAGTTGCAGCATCCTGCCTGAAACATTCTATCGAAGGTGACTACAACATGGTATCTATGGACGAAGTTGCAAAACTTGCCGGCGGCGATGCTTCCGGACGTGTTCAGAGATAATCAGAGTCATTTAATCAGAGACATTTAAAAAGAAAAGATTAATCAAAGGGATGTTTACTTCTGAGAACAGAATAAACAATTGGAAAATGCCTGATTCTTTTCCGGTGATACGGTTCCTCCGGCTGTATCTCCGGAATTTCTGATAACCCATTCGTAGCTGAATGCACATCAGTTACAGACACCTACATTTTACATGACGCAAAAGAGGACGATTCCCATGGGGAAGGCGTCCTCTTTTGCGTTGAATGTGTTTATCACATATTTAACTGTTTTTACTCTCAAGATATTTCTCATAGGAACTATCTAATTTTTCACAGGCTTCCTGTATGGAAATGCGAAAATTTTTTGATATTTTTTCGATGTCCTCAACAAAGCGTTTATTGTCAGCTATTTTTGTTGCTTTTTCTGCTGCTTCCTGTCGTTGTACAGCAATATCTGTTTCGTAATCATATTCAGCCATTAACATATTTATCACCTCACTGCTCTTTCTTAACAGATAATCTGCAAGAATACCATGTTGTATACATTCGTTGACAGCCAGTTCAAGATTCGGAGCATTTATAGTAAGGTCAGTATACTACTCCCGGAGAAAAGAGTAAAGCCCGAGGTCTGCCGATAATTAAAAAATAATGAAATTTATACTTGTTCAGATATTTATAAAACGCTATACTTAGTGTATCTTACGAAGAATAAAAATACAAAAGAAAAATATGTAAAAGACAGATTCTGTACAGAAGGCAGATTCAGCGTGGAAAAACGGAGAGAATGATGTATCAGTTTGAAAAAGTTAATAAAAAGTTATTAGGCTCTCAGGTAGAAGATGAGCTGATGAATTTTATCCTGGAGGAGCCGTTGGAAATCGGTCAGAAGATTCCGAATGAATTTGAACTGGCGGAGAAATTCGGAGTAGGAAGAAGTACCATAAGGGAAGCTGTGAAGGCTCTGGTTTCCAAAGGAATTCTGGAGGTGCGCAGAGGTTCCGGGACTTATGTGATCAGTACCAGCACACTGGAGGATGATCCCCTGGGTTTGTCCAGATTTCAGGATAAATATAAGCTGGCACTGGAATTGTTTGAGGTACGTCTGATGCTGGAGCCGGAAATAGCCTCTATGGCAGCGGAATATGCCGATTCCAGGGAGCGTGAGCAGCTGAAAGCGCTCTGCGATGAGGTGGAGAATCTTTACCGGTCCGGAAAGAATCATATTCCCAAAGATATCGAATTTCATACATTTATTGCAAAATGCAGCAAAAACCGGGTAGTGGAAACACTGATTCCGGTCATCAATACAGCAGTGATGACATTTGCGAATCTGACACATCGAACATTATTTCAGGAAACGATAGATACCCACCGGGCGATTACAGAAGCGGTCACGAAGGGAGATTCTCTGGGAGCAAAATGTGCAATGATCATGCATCTGACGTATAACCGCCAGATTCTTATGAAACGGTTGGAGGAGCATGCAGAGAAGCAACAGAAATCGGACAGATAAGATGCCTTTGGCAATAATAAACAAAAACAGCGGGTTATTTATACATAATCCGCTTCTTTTTTTGGTGAAAAAGTAGAAAAGGAATAAAAGACATCAGATGTATTGACTTTATAAGGAAGAAAAAATATAATTAAACCAAGATAACATAAGACGTCATATGTTAAAAAGGAAAATAACAAAAATTAATTCGGTTTCATCAGATGTCATAAGAGGATGCTGGAGTGTGGAAGATGAAATTGAGGGGATAAGTTGAAGGAGGTATATTATTTATGGCTGCAGATACAGCTGTTGTTTTGAATCCGACCAGATTGGTCATTGCTGCATTGATAGGTCTTGTGATTTTGCTTGTATTGATTATTAAATGTAAAGTCCAGGCGATGGTCGCCATTCTGATCGGAGCTCTTGTAATTGGACTGGGTGCCGGAATGTCGTTTGAAGATATTATCAGCGCGGTAAATGACGGTATCGGAAATACACTGAAGGGAATTGCTCTGCTGGTAGGTCTTGGTTCTATGTTCGGTGCTATTCTGGAGGCGTCAGGAGGCGCCCAGACCCTGGCAGTTACCATGGTGAGATGGTTTGGTGATAAAAAAGCTGCATGGGCTCTGGGAATCACCGGTCTCGTAATTGCAATGCCGGTATTCTTTGATGCAGGATTGATCATTCTGATTCCACTGGCTTTTTCTCTGGCAAAGAAAACAAACCGTTCTTCTCTGTTTTATGCCATTCCGCTGCTTGCCGGACTGGCTGTAGGACATGCGTTCATTCCGCCGACTCCTGGTCCGGTTCTTGTAAGTACGATGCTGAATGTGGAACTTGGATGGGTAATCATGGTAGGAATTGCCTGCGGTGTGGTTGCCATGATCGTGGCAGGACCTGTATGGGGCTCTATCTGCGGAAAAAAATATATGATACCGGTACCTCAGCATGTGGCCAATCAGCAGGATTTTGATGAATCAAAGCTTCCGAATTTCTGGACGATTGTGGGGATTATCCTGATTCCGCTGGTACTGATCATTCTGGATTCTATTGCCGGTGTGGTGGATGCGCTGGAACCGGTTCGCCCGATTCTTGGATTCCTTGGAGAGCCGTTTGTGGCACTTTTGATTGCAACGATTGCAGCAATGCTGATTCTTGGTATCAAACACGGATATAAAATGGATGAACTGGAAAAAATTATGACAAAATCGCTGGAGCCTACCGGTCTGATTCTTCTGGTAACTGCCTGTGGCGGTGTTCTTCGGTATATGCTGCAGTATTCCGGTCTGGGTGATGTCATTGGAAATGCTGTTTCTTCTGCAAACCTTCCCATTGTGGTAGTTGCGTTTATTGTAGCTGCCCTTGTAAGAATCTGTGTGGGATCTTCCACAGTAGCGATGACTATGGCAGCCGGAATTATTGCAGCAATGCCGGAAATCGCGAGTCTTTCTCCGCTGTATCTTGCATGTACGACAGCAGCAATTGCCGGCGGCGCAACGGTTTGTTCTCATTTCAATGACTCCGGTTTCTGGCTGGTAAAATCGCTCGTAGGAATGGATGAGAAAACAACACTGAAAACATGGACGATTATGGAGACGCTTGTAGGCGGAACCGGATTTGTGGTGGCTTTGATCATTTCTTTTTTCGCATAAAAAGATAGACAGAAACTGTGTTTTGCAAGTAATAAAAAACTAATATGTGCACAGACATAAAAAATGGAGGACGAAATGTTATGGAATTAGTAAGTCAGAAAATGCGGGAACTGGCACCGGAACTGGATCCGCTTCGGATCGGAACAGGATGGAAACCGGAAGACCTGGCAAAACCGCAGATTTTTATTGAAAGTACTTTTGGAGACAGTCATCCGGGAAGCGGTCATCTGGATATTCTGGTAGAGGAAGTACGAAAAGGAGCAGAGGAAGCCGGCGGCCATGGGGCAAGATATCACTGTACCGATATCTGTGACGGAGAAAGTCAGGGAACAGACGGAATCAACTATAGTCTTGCAAGCCGCGAAATGATTGCAAATATGATTGAAATTCACGCAAATGCAACGCCTTTTGACGCAGGGGTTTATCTGGCAAGCTGCGACAAAGGACTTCCGGGAAATCTTATGGGCCTTGCAAGAGTGGATATTCCCTCGATCGTTGTTCCTGGCGGTACGATGAATGCCGGTCCGGAGATGCTGACTCTGGAACAGCTTGGAATGTACAGCGCCAAATATCAGAGAGGCGAGATAGACGAAGAGAAGCTGAACTGGGCAAAATGCAATGCATGTCCAAGCTGCGGTGCATGTTCTTTTATCGGAACTGCTTCTACCATGCAGATTATGGCAGAAGCGCTTGGACTGGCTTTGCCGGGAAGTGCACTCATGCCTGCAACCAGTCCGGATCTTCTGGCCTTTGCCAGACAGGCAGGAAAACGTGCGGTAGAAATGGCAAAAGAACCGGGAATGAAGCCCAGTGAGATTGTGACTCTGGAAAGCTTTGAAAATGCCATTCTGGTTCATGCTGCTGTTTCCGGAAGTACCAACTGTCTACTGCATTTGCCTGCGATTGCGCATGAGTTCGGCATTGAGATTACAGGTGATACCTTTGACAGACTGCACAGAAATGCACGCTATCTTCTGGATGTCCGTCCGGCAGGAAGATGGCCGGCAGAAGTGTTCTATTATGCCGGTGGTGTACCTGCAATCATGGAAGAAATCAAAGAGCATCTTCATTTGAATGTAAAAACAGTAACAGGAAAAACGCTTGGAGAAAATCTGGAAGAACTGAAGAACAATGGTTTTTATGAAAGATGCAACAAATGGCTGCAGGATTTTAATGCCCGTTATGGAGTGTCTGTGACCAGAGAAGATATTATCCGTCCGTATGACCAGGCAATCGGCACAGACGGAAGTATTGCAATCCTGAGAGGAAATCTGGCACCGGAAGGCGCGGTGATCAAACACACCGCCTGCCCGAAGGAAATGTTCCGGGCAGTTTTGCATGCAAGACCATTTGACAGTGAAGAAGAATGTCTGGATGCGGTTCTGAAGCACAAGGTACAGAAAGGCGATGCGGTATTTATCCGTTATGAGGGCCCAAAAGGCAGCGGTATGCCGGAAATGTTCTATACTTCGGAAGCAATCAGCAGTGACAAAGAACTGGGAAGAAGTATCGCACTGATCACAGATGGACGTTTTTCCGGGGCATCCACAGGTCCTGTAATCGGTCACTGCAGCCCGGAGGCTTCTGATGGCGGTCCGATTGCTCTGGTAGAAGAAGGCGACCTGATCGAGATCGATGTAATGGAACGCAGACTGAATATCATCGGAATCCAGGGAGCGAAGAAAACTCCGGAGGAAGTGGATGCAGTTCTGGCTGAACGCAGGAAAAACTGGAAGCCGAGAGAGCGTAAATATAAGAAAGGTGTGCTGCGTCTGTTCAGTGAACATGCGGTAAGTCCGATGAAAGGGGCTTATCTGGATTTTGAAGACTGACCGGTACTGAGATTAGAACGTGTTTGCAAATTGTGACGCACATCTGTCGGAAAGCAATTTGCAAACAAATTTTAGTAAAGAACACAGTTCTTATGTCAGAGAAGATGAGCTGCGAAATCATCTATGTTGATTTCGCAGCTCATTTTTATATATCTCTGATTTCAGCTGTTGGGTTTATCCGTTATCGTCATTTGAAGTGTTTTTTTAACAAATTTGTAATTTCCTCTTGACAAATACTAAAGAATCATTTATTTTGATAATCAAAATACTTTAAAACCAAAACAAATAGGAAAAGGACTATGATAGGAAAAATTTGCGGAACTGGTTCCTGCGTGCCGGTGGAGGTATGGGATAATCAGAAGCTCGCCGGAATGGTGGAGACCAGCGATGAATGGATCAGAGAGAGGACAGGAGTGGCCAGACGCCATATTGCCGGTGGGGAAGAAACTACGGCATATCTTGCGTCACAGGCGGCCATAAATGCTCTCGAAAATGCCGGTATGAAGCCGGAGGAAGTGGAACTGATCATTGCGGCAACGATTTCGCCGGATCAGATCATGCCAAGCACCTCCTGTGAAATCCAGAAACATATCGGTGCAGTAAATGCAACTTGTTTTGACTTGAATGCTGCCTGTACAGGCTTTCTGTTTGCCCTGAATACAGCACAGGCATATCTGGGACAGGGAGTGTACAAAACGGCGCTGATCGTCGGAGCAGAGACCCTTTCCAACCTGACAAACTGGCAGGACCGTTCCACCTGTATCCTGTTTGGAGACGGGGCCGGAGCTGCTGTTCTGAGAGCAGAGGATGAAGGGATTTTTGCACAGGTAACACATTCCGATGGAGAAAAAGGAGGCGTTCTGACCTGCACCAGCAGAAACAGAATTGCCTATGAAAAATGTGCAGCAGCCCCTGAGACATACATGCAGATGGATGGGAAAGAAGTATTTAAATTTGCTGTATCCAAGGTTCCGGAAGCCATTGATGAGCTGCTGGAAAAAACACAGTTGGATGTACAGCAGATTGATTATTTCCTGCTTCATCAGGCCAATGAACGGATTGTGCGTTCTGTGGCAAAACGTCTGAAGCAGAGTATGGAGAAGTTTCCGATCAATATGGAGGAATATGGAAATACCTCTTCCGCCAGCATACCGATTCTTCTGGACAATCTGAACAGATCCGGTGCATTGAAAAGCGGAGAAAAAATAATTCTTTCCGGATTTGGTGCAGGGCTTTCCTATGGCGCAAGTCTGATTGAGTGGAAGAAATAGAGTAAGTAATCCCCAATTGTTTGATAATAAAAATAGGAAAAGAAGAAAAAGGAGAACAAAATCATGTTAGAAAAAATCAAAGAAATCACAGCAGAAGCATTAGGAACTGAGGTAAGCAGCCTGACAGCAGAAACTTCTTTTAAAGAAGATCTGGGAGCAGATTCTCTGGATCTTTTTGAACTGGTAATGGCACTGGAAGAAGAATTCAGCGTGGAAATTCCGACAGAAGATCTGGAAGAAATCAAGACTATCGGCGATGTAGAAGCATATATCCAGAAAAATCAGTAAGGGTTCCGTACCTTCGCAGTTACGGGAAAAAATCCAATAGAAAATGAAATAAAAATCCGTAAATCAGATACATAAAAGTTTTCAAAACAGGAGGCATTTTATGGAAACGAGAATCACCCGGTTACTTGGAATTGAATATCCGATCATTCAGGGCGGTATGGCATGGGTCGCAGAATATCATCTGGCTGCTGCTGTATCAGAAGCCGGCGGTCTTGGTATTATCGGAGCTGCCAACGCACCTGCAGACTGGGTCCGTGAACAGATCAGAGAAACAAAAAAACTTACAGATAAGCCATTTGGCGTCAACATTATGCTGATGAGTCCTTATGCAGATGAGATTGCAGAGGTTGTTGCAGAGGAAGGTGTCAATGTAGTTACCACAGGTGCCGGAAGCCCGGAAAAATACATGAAAATGTGGAAAGAAGCGGGTATCAAAGTCATCCCTGTAGTCGCATCAGTGGCTCTTGCAAAAAGAATGGAGCGCTGCGGTGCAGATGCTGTGGTGGCAGAGGGAACAGAGTCCGGCGGACACATTGGTGAGACAACGACTCTGGTACTGGTTCCGCAGGTGGTGGATGCAGTGCAGATTCCGGTGATCGCAGCCGGAGGAATTGCAGATGGACGCGGGATTGCAGCAGCATTTATGCTGGGTGCCGAGGCAGTTCAGATGGGAACCCATTTCATTGTAACAAAAGAATGCTGGGTACATGAAAATTACAAAGATCTTGTTATTAAGGCAAGAGATATTGATACAAGAGTAACTGGCCGTTCCACTGGTCATCCGGTACGTGCGCTCCGCAACCAGATGACAGGAGAATATCTGAAAAAAGAAGCAGAAGGAGCATCTTTTGAAGAACTGGAACAGCTGACTCTCGGCGGTTTAAGAAAAGCAGTCATTGACGGTGATGTAAAAACCGGAAGCGTTATGGCAGGACAGAGCGCAGGTCTTGTAAAAGAAAAAATGACCTGTGAAGAACTGATTCAGAAGCTTGTAAAAGAGACGGAACATTTGCTGAAAGGAACATCCCTTTATGAGTAAGATTGCATTTATATATCCCGGACAGGGAGCCCAGAAGGCGGGAATGGGAAAAGATCTTTACGAGAAATTCGAGACAGCAAAAGAGGTATTTGACCAGGCATCTCAGTGGCTGGACCTGGATATGAAGGAGCTTTGTTTTGAGGAAAATGACAGACTGGATCTGACAGAATATACACAGGCTGCAATGGTGACCACCTGTCTTGCCATGACAAAGGTTGTGGAGGAACAGGGGCTTCATCCGGATGTGACAGCAGGTCTCAGTCTTGGCGAATATTGTGCGCTGGAAACCGCAGGAGGCATGACTCTGAAAGATGCCATTACCACAGTCCGCAAACGAGGGATTCTGATGGAACAGGCGGTACCTGCCGGAAAGGGCAGTATGGCTGCTGTTCTGGGAATGAAAGCAGAAGAAATCGAAAAGATCACAGATACCATTGAAGGGGTAACAATTGCCAATTATAACTGTCCCGGTCAGATTGTAATCTCCGGTGTGAAAGAAGCCGTTGAGCAGGCTTCCGAGCAGTTAAAAAATGCCGGTGCAAAGCGTGTGCTTCCTCTGAATGTCAGCGGTCCGTTCCATTCACAGATGCTTACAGAAGCCGGAAAGGAACTTGGAAAAGTTCTGGAAAACGTAGAGCTTTCACCATTGAAAATCCCTTATGTGGCCAATGTAACTGCACAGTATGTGGAAGATATCAGAGAAACAAAAGCTCTCCTGGAAAGGCAGATTTCCTCTTCTGTCAGATGGCAGCAGAGTATGGAAAATATGATCGCGCAGGGTGTGGATACCTTCGTGGAAATCGGTCCGGGAAAGACCCTTGCAGGTTTTCTTCGCAAGATTGACAGAAGCGTAACAGTATATAACATTCAGACTGCAGAGGATATGTACGCAGTAGTGGAAGCGTGCAGGAAAGCAGAGGCAAATTCATGACAGAGAAAAAAGTAGCAGTTGTGACAGGCGCAGCCAAAGGGATCGGAAGAGCCATTGCTCTGGAGCTTGCAAGAGAAGGCGCATTTGTCATTATCAATTATAACGGTTCTGCAGAAAAAGCAGAAGAGACCAGAAAACAGATCGAGGCAGAAGGCGGAGAAGCCGATGTTTATCAGTGTAATGTGGCTGATTTTACCGCCTGCGGCGAGTTTTTCAAGGCAGTGATCAAAGAATATGGAAGAGTCGATATTCTGGTAAATAATGCCGGAATTACTAAAGACGGACTGCTTATGGGTATGAGTGAAGAAGATTTTTCCAGAGTTGTGGATGTGAATCTGAAAGGTACCTTTAACTGCATGCGTCATGTTTCCCGGCAGATGCTGAAACAGAGAAGCGGACGCATTATCAGTCTTGCTTCTGTGGTAGGTGTCAGCGGAAATGCGGGACAGGCCAACTATGCAGCATCAAAAGCAGGCATTATCGGTCTGACGAAATCAGCAGCCAAGGAACTGGCATCCAGAGGAATTACGGTAAATGCCATTGCACCGGGATTTATCCAGACAGATATGACTAGTGTTCTTTCTGATAAAGTCAAAGAATCTGCGGAGGGAATGATCCCTATGGGAACATTCGGTACTCCGGAAGATATTGCTAAGGCAGCAGCTTTTCTGGCGTCTGACGGTGCCCGTTACATTACCGGACAGGTGCTTTGTGTAGATGGCGGAATGGCAATGTAAATGGAAATCAGACTGTTCAGCAGAGGAAATTTTGCAGAAAAATGAACAGATTTGGGAGGTAAATATGAAGCGTAGAGTGGTAGTAACAGGACTCGGTGCGGTAACACCTATCGGAAATGATGTGGAATCTTTCTGGGAAGGTGTGAAAGCCGGAAAGGTCGGAATCGGTCCGATCACAAAATTTGATACCACAGATTATAAAGTAAAACTGGCAGCCGAAGTAAAGGATTTTGTGGCAAAAGAGCGTATGGATTTCAAGGCATCCAGAAGAATGGAACTGTTTTCCCAGTATGCAGTTGCTGCCGCTCTGGAAGCGATGAAAAACTCCGGACTTGCTATGGAAAAGGAAGATCCGTTCCGTGTGGGTGTGATCGTAGGCTCCGGAATCGGAAGCCTCCAGGTTGCGGAATCCGTAGTAAAACGTATTGAAGAAAAAGGTCCGTCCAAGGTGGATCCCCTGATCGTGCCGAAGATGATCTCCAATATGGCAGCAGGCAATATTTCCATTGCGACAGGTGCCAGAGGAAAATGTACCAACGTGGTAACTGCATGTGCCACAGGAACGAATTGTATTGGTGATGCGTTCCGCGCCATTCAGTACGGAGACGCAGATGTAATGTTTGCCGGTGGAACAGAAGGTTCCATTTGCCCGATTGCAGTAGCTGGATTTACGAGTCTGACGGCTCTCAGCACCAGTGATAATCCTGCGAGAGCGTCCATTCCTTTTGATAAAGACAGAAACGGTTTTGTCATTGGAGAGGGTGCCGGGATCGTTGTTCTGGAAGAACTGGAGCATGCAAAAGCCAGAGGTGCCGAAATTCTTGCGGAAGTTGTGGGATATGGGGCAACAGCAGATGCATTCCATATCACTTCCCCGATCGAAGATGGAAGCGGGGCTGCAAGAGCCATGACAGATGCTATGAAAGAAGCCGGCATTACACCGGCAGATGTGGACTATATCAATGCTCATGGTACCGCTACGCATCACAATGACCTTTTTGAGACAAGAGCTATCAAAGCAGCGTTTGGAGATGCTGCAAAAGACGTGAAGATCAATTCTACAAAATCCATGGTGGGACACTTGCTTGGCGCTGCCGGTGGTGTGGAATTTATCGTGTGCGTAAAAAGTATTCAGGATGGTTTTATCCATCAGACAGTAGGTACAGAGCAGTGTGATGAGGAACTGGATCTGGATTATACCATCGGTGCACCGGCACATCAGGAAGTACGTTATGCCATGAGCAATTCTCTGGGATTCGGCGGACATAACGGAACCATTCTGGTGAAAAAATTTGAAGACTGATCGTCTGGTATCAGGCGAAAAAAAGAATGTGCATCGAAGGTTAAAGGAGGCAGCAGAACATGGAATTTGAACAGATACTGGAACTGATCGACCATGTGTCGGATTCAAAGCTGACATCTTTTCATTACGAAAGTGACAGTGTAAAACTTTCCATGAAATGTGGAAAGGAAACAAAAATGATTGCCGGCGGTGTGGATATGTCTGCACTCAGCGCAGCTTCTGTAATACCGGCAGCCGGTATTGCGGCACCCTCAGAAATACAGCAGGCATCCGCGGAAACACCGCAGGAAGCAGAAGGAAAACTGGTAAAGTCTCCATTGGTGGGAACTTTCTATGCAGCTCCGGCTGAGGATGCGGAACCTTTTGTAAAAGTGGGAGATCATGTAAAAAAAGGACAGATTCTTGCCATTGTGGAAGCTATGAAGCTGATGAATGAAATCGAGAGCGATTTTGACGGCGAAGTAGCAGAAATTTATGTGGAGAATGCACAGGCTGTGGAGTATGGACAGCCGCTGTTCCGGATTAAATAATGAGACAGGAGGACGGCAGAATGAACAGTTTGAATGTGAAACAGATTGAGGAGATTCTTCCTCATCGCCATCCGTTTTTGCTGGTGGATTATATTGAAGATTATGTACCGGGTGAATTCGCCGTTGGATATAAATGTGTGACCTTTCGTGAAGACTTTTTCCGCGGACATTTTCCGCAGGAACCGGTGATGCCGGGGGTTCTGATCGTGGAAGCTCTTGCGCAGACGGGTGCGGTTGCTATCCTGTCCAAAGAGGAGAACAAAGGAAAAATCGCTTATTTCGGCGGTATTGATAAGTGCCGTTTTAAACATAAGGTAGTGCCGGGGGATAAGCTTCGTCTGGAGACGAAAATCATGAAACAGAAAGGTCCGGTGGGCATCGGGGAAGCCATTGCCACGGTTGACGGAAAAGTTGCTGTAAAAGCAGAACTGACATTTATGATCGGATAAAGGTGTGGATATGATTCGAAAGTTATTGATTGCCAATCGGGGAGAAATTGCCGTGCGGATTATCCGTGCGTGCAGGGAAATGGGAATAGAAACGGTGGCTGTCTATTCAGAAGCAGACAAAGACAGCCTTCATGCGCAGCTTGCGGATGAAGCAATCTGCATCGGACCTGCTCCCTCTTCAGAGAGCTATCTGAATATGGAACGTATCATGAGTGCGACTCTGGTTTCCGGGGCGGATGCCATTCATCCCGGGTTCGGATTTCTTTCGGAAAATGCCAGATTTGCCGAATTCTGTGAGCAGTGCGGGGTGACTTTTGTGGGTCCGGATTCCCGTGTGATCCAGAATCTCGGAAATAAACAGGTTGCAAGAAATACCATGGTGGCAGCAGGAGTTCCGGTCATTCCAGGTACGGATAAACCGGTGATGGATGTGGAAACAGGACTGCAGGAAGCACAGCGGATCGGCTATCCGGTCATTGTCAAAGCGGCTCTTGGAGGCGGGGGAAAAGGCATGCGTACCGCTTATCAGCCGGAGGAGTTTGCTCTTGCATTTCAGACGGCTCAGAAGGAAGCCCAGATGGCTTTCGGAGATGGCACCATGTATATTGAACACTATGTGGAACATCCAAGACATATTGAATTTCAGATACTGGCAGACTCTCAGGGAAATGTGATTCATCTGGGAGAAAGAGACTGTTCAATTCAGAGAAACCATCAGAAAATGGTGGAAGAATCTCCGTCAATAGCCGTATCGGAAGAGCTTCGCAGGAAGATGGGAGAAGCAGCAGTAAAGGCTGCAAAAGCCGCTCACTATGTGAATGCGGGAACCATTGAATTCCTTCTTGAAAAAAACGAAAAATTCTACTTTATGGAGATGAATACCCGGATTCAGGTGGAACATCCGGTAACAGAATGGGTAACCGGCATTGATCTTGTCAAAGAGCAGATTAAGATTGCGTCAGGGATGCCTCTCAGCCTTACCCAGGAAGATGTAGTGATTCGGGGACATGCGATTGAATGCCGTATCAATGCAGAAAATCCGGCGAAAAATTTCCGTCCGTGTCCTGGAACCATCCGTGAACTGCATTTCCCGGGCGGACAGGGAATTCGTGTAGATACTGATATTTATGCCGGATATACCATTCCGCCATATTATGATTCCATGGTGGCAAAACTGATTGTTCATGGAGATACCAGAGAAGATGCCATTGCAAAAATGCAGAGTGCTCTGGGAGAAGTGATTATTGAAGGAATCGATACCAATGTGGATTTTCAGTTTGAAATCATCAGTGATCCTGTCTATCAGTCAGGGGATTTTGACATCGAATTTCTCAGCGGGTTCTCTTCTGCAGAGTAGGATGATGACGGTAATGCGGTCTGCTGCAGATGCAGAATCCGGCTGCACAGTTCATGAGAAGAATGGGGTATATGGAAATGAAATTTCAGCATATGTTTAAAAAAACAGTGACAAAGCCGGTGAAATCCGGAGATTCCGATCGCCCGGAAGTACCGGATGGTCTTCTGAAAAAATGTAATGCCTGCAAAGCAGCAGTTTTTGTGGAAGAGGTCAGAAATAATTATTATATTTGTCCTCACTGCTGCAATTATTTCCGTGTGCATGCCCGCCGCAGAGTGGAAATGATCGCAGATCAGAACAGCTTTCAGGAATGGGACAGTGATGTGGTGTCTGACAATCCGCTTCAGTTTCGCGGATATGAAGAAAAAGTGAAAGTACTCCAGGAAAAAACGAAACTCAATGAGGCAGTCCTTACGGGAAAAGCTGCGATCAACGGGATCCCGGTTGTTCTTGGAATCTGTGACGGACGTTTTCTGATGGCCAGCATGGGAGAGGCTGTGGGAGAAAAAATCACCCGGGCTGTGGAACGAGCCACAGAGGAAAGACTTCCGGTGATTCTTTATGCCTGTTCAGGTGGAGCCAGAATGCAGGAAGGGATTGTTTCCCTGATGCAGATGGCAAAGACATCGGCAGCACTGAAGCGTCACAGTGATGCAGGACTTTTGTACATCAGTGTTCTTACAGATCCGACTACAGGCGGGGTGACGGCAAGCTTTGCCATGCTTGGTGACATTATTCTGGCAGAGCCGAATGCTCTGATCGGATTTGCAGGTCCAAGAGTCATTGAGCAGACGATTGGGCAGAAATTGCCGAAAGGCTTCCAGAGATCAGAATTTCTTCTGGAGCATGGCTTTATTGACGGAATTGTGGAGCGGGAACAGCAGAGAGAAGTCCTTGGTAAGATCCTGAAAATGCATCAAAAGAAGACGGTAAATACACTGCCGCACGAGAAATGCAGAGAACTTCTGGATCAGGCATTTCAGCCGGAAAAACCGCTGCAGGAAATGTCTGCCTGGGAGCATGTACAGCTTGCCAGGGATAAGGAACGGCCTACAGGAAGCGATTATATTCAGTATCTTTTTACAGATTTTGTGGAGATGCATGGAGACCGTTATTACGGGGATGACAGGGCAGTGATTGGCGGAATTGCGTTCTTTCAGGGGCAGCCTGTGACGGTGATCGTACAGGAAAAAGGACACGGAACTAAGGAAAACATTGCTCATAATTTCGGTATGGTTTCTCCGGAAGGATACCGTAAATCTCTCCGTCTGATGAAGCAGGCTGAAAAATTTGGCCGTCCTGTGATTTGTTTTGTGGATACTCCGGGAGCATTCTGCGGGCTTGAAGCAGAAGAGAGAGGACAGGGAGAAGCGATTGCCAGAAATCTTTATGAGCTTTCGGCTCTGAAGGTTCCGATTCTTTCTGTAGTCATTGGTGAGGGCGGAAGCGGAGGTGCCCTTGCGCTGGCTGTGGCAGATGAAGTCTGGATGATGGAGCATTCGATTTATTCGATTCTTTCTCCGGAAGGATTTGCGTCTATTCTTTGGAAAGACAGCAAAAAAGCCAAAGAAGCGGCAAAAGTTATGAAGCTTACAGCCGCAGATCTGAAGTCGCTTGGAATCGTAGAACAGGTAATCCGGGAAGAGGAGTTTCTAACAAAGGAGAATCTGGTCGAAACTGCGGAAAAACTGGAACTGGGAATTCAGGCATTCTTAAGTGAATATCAGTCTATGAGCGGCGAAGCTCTGGCACAGCACAAATATGAACGTTTTCGTAAAATGTAAATGATTTTTTGGGAGTCTCTTTTGAACAGGAGGCTCCTTTTTGATGGAATAGTGTGATATCATTTAACGATTTTTTTGATTTGTGATATCTGTATAAGAAGACGTAGTCATCGAAAAAAATATGGATAAAACTTACAGCGTTTTTAACATTTACTTGACAAAATACTGCTGTAATTTAAGCAGAAGTGTGTTAGAATAAAAACAGAACAATACAAGGAGGGAACATATGCGCAAGACAAAAATTATCTGTACCATTGGACCTGCCAGTGATAATGAAGAGACATTGACACAAATGTGCAAAGCCGGTATGAATATTGCCAGACTGAATTTTTCCCACGGTACGCATGAGGAGCATCAGATTAAGATCGACCTGATCAAAAAAGTCCGCAAAAAACTCAATCTTCCGATTGCGATCATGCTGGATACCAAAGGCCCGGAATACAGGATTAAAACTTTTGAAAATAAAAAAATTGAACTTGCAGACGGAGACACTTTTACGTTTACGACAGATGATATCGTAGGTGATCAGACAAGGGTTTCCGTTACTTATAAACATCTGATCGAAGATCTGAAGGTTGGCGATACCATCCTGGTCAATAATGGACTGGTGATTTTTGAGGTACAGAGCCTGGAAGGAACCAATGCCGTATGCAAGGTAATCGCAGGCGGTGTGCTGTCTGACAGAAAGAGTATGAACTTCCCCAATCGTCTGATGACCAACGATTTCCTCAGTGAACAGGATAAAGAAGACCTGCTGTTCGGTATCGAAAATGATGTGGATTTTGTTGCCGCTTCTTTTGTATCCACGAAGCAGGATATGAAAGATATCCGTGATTTCCTTGATGAAAACGGAGGCAAAGATATTGATATTATCGCCAAGATCGAGAACCGTTCCGGCGTGGAAAATATTGATGATATCTGTTCTCTGGCAGATGGTATTATGGTAGCCCGCGGTGACCTTGGCGTGGAGATTCCGTTTGTGGAAGTGCCTTCCGTACAGAAATATCTGATCCGCAAATGCCGTATGATGGGCAAGCGGGTCATTACTGCAACAGAGATGCTGGAGTCTATGATCCATAATCCGCGTCCTACCCGTGCAGAGATTTCTGACGTTGCCAACGCGGTTTATGATGGAACCTCCGCAGTCATGCTTTCCGGAGAATCTGCTGCAGGTGATTACCCGGTAGCAGCAGTGAAGAACATGGCTGAAATTGCAGAATTTACCGAGCAGCGAATTGATTACACCGAGTGGTTCAGAACCAATGAGTATAAAATTCACAGCAATCTGGATGCCATTTCCCATGGAACCTGTGCCATGGCAATTGACGTAAATGCCAAATGCATCGTGGTAAGTTCCTTAAGCGGTATGACCGCCCGTATGGTCAGCCGTTTCCGCTGTCCGGTAGACATTATGGGCATGACGACCTCCGAAAAAGTATGGCGCAAACTGAATCTGAGCTGGGCTGTGACACCGGTCCTCAGCGAAGAGTTCAATTCCCAGGATGTGATGTTCTATCACGGTGTTTACTGCGCAAAGAAGATTTTTGGACTGAAAAAAGGTGACAGTCTCGTTCTCACTGGCGGTCAGATTAATGGAAAAACAGGAAATACCAACACGATCAAGATTGAAACTATATAAGGAAATCAGTGGATTTTGTAAAATTCCTGTACGAATTTGATAAACTGCTTTACATGCGGTTTCAGAATTCTGTTTTTGCTGTAAACAATAGAAAAGGTACGCTTTCGGGCAGATTCTCCTAATGGAAAAACGAGAATCTGCCTTGTTTTTTGCAGATCTGTAACGGAACGGGCAGAAAGGATGGAAATCCCCAGACCGTTGACAATGGACTTTTTGATAGACTCCAGATCGTTCATACGGGCAACCACGTTCAGCTGAGAAGAAGAAATGCCGTGATCTTCCAGAAATACATCAATTTCCTTGCGGGTACCGGAACCGTTTTCCCGGAGAATAAAAGGCTCCTTCAGAAATTCCTCGAGGAAGGTTTGGTTGTCGAGAGAGATTTCGTTGTTTTTCCGGGCAAGAAAATGATCATTGACTGGCGTAGCAATGACAAGAGAATCCTGGCAGAAGGGAATGAAACAGCAGGATTCTTCGTCAATTTCCTGGCCGACCAGACTCAGGTCCACACTTCCGTCCAGAACTTTTTGAATCGCTCCCATGCTGTCCGACTGCCAGGAGTGAAAAAACACGTCCTCTGCCTCCTTCCCGAAGGCACACAAAAGCTCTGGAAGCAGGTAGGAGGATGGGATTGTGGAGACACCGATATCAATGATTTTTTTGCGGGTTCCGGTAAATTCTTCTACCAGATGATTGCGCATGTTCAGCATCTGAATCGCACAGTCATAAAGCTGATATCCTCTTGTGGTAACTGTAATTTTCTTAGTAGTGCGGATGATCAGGCGGGAATTGAGTTCTGTCTCCAGAGAACGGATATGGGCGCTGATCGTGGGCTGTGTCAGATAAAGATGGCGTGCCGCTTCAGAAAAACTGTTGTATTCCACGACTGCAACAAATGCTTCCAATTGTTTAAATTCCATGATGGTTTTCTCCCTTATACGGACATCCCGTAATTTCTGCCAGGGCATGAAGGGCGGTGTCCAATTCTTCTTCCGTATTGTCCTGTCCGAAGGAAAAACGGATGGTTCCGGCAGGATAAGTCCCCAGTGTCTTGTGTGCGTTTGGTGCGCAGTGAAGTCCGACTCTGGTCATGATTCCATAATTGCTGTCCAGCTCAAAAGCAGCCTGCGCCATATCAAGATTCAGAGTCTGCAGAGATACCACAGCACAGCGCCCGTTTGTATCTTTTTTTCCGATGATTCTTATCTCTTTTTCCTCAGGATCCATGCGTGTGATTCCGTCCAGGAAATACTGTGTCAGATGCATTTCTTTCCGGAAAATTTGTTCCATAGAACTCTGGAAAAGATCATCTGTGGAACTGTTTTTTATAGAACTCTGGAAGAGATTTTTTCCAGAATTGTTCTCCATGGAAATCTCGAAAAAATCATTCTTGGAACTGTTCTCCAGATCGTTTAGTGCGGCATGAAGTCCAAGGATTCCCGGGATGTTCGGTGTGCCCGGCTCGAAACGGTCAGGCAGAAAAGCGGGAATTTCTTCGGTATGTGAGATACTTCCGGTTCCTCCGCTGAGCAGAGGTTCGACCAGCTGTGCCAGCTCCGGACGGATCAGAAAACCGCCGATTCCCTGAGGACCGCGAAGTCCTTTATGTCCGGTGAAAGCCAGAGCGTCAATGTTCATTTTCTCCATATCAACAGGAAGGATTCCTGCAGTCTGAGCCGTGTCAAGAATAAAAAAGATACCATGTTTACGGCAGAGGTGTCCGATTTCACGGACAGGAAGGATGGTGCCGCACACATTGGAAGCATGAAGACAGACAAGAACTTTGGTGTTGGGACGAATCAGACTTTCGACAGATTCCGGATCCATGCTTCCATCAGTCCCGCAGGGAATACGGTCAAACGTGACTCCGTGGGAGAGAAGCTGTGTCAGAGGACGCATGACAGCATTGTGCTCCATGGCAGATACCAGTACATGGTCTCCGTTTTTAAGCAGCCCTTTGAGAAGAATATTCAGACTGGCGGTAATATTACCGGTAAAAATGACATTTCTGCAGTCCTTAAAATGGAACAGCCGGCAAAGCTGCTCTCTGGTATCGTAAATCTGTTCCTCCACGGAATAGGCGGTTTCATACCCTCCCCGGTTTACATTTACAGCAAATCCGCTTAGATACTGATAAACCATATCCGCTGCAGAGGGTGCCTTGGGAAAAGAAGTACTTGCCTGATCAAGATAAATTTTTTTCATGATGTTGCTCCGTTCTTAAGTGATATTTATAACCGAAACAGTAATGTATTTATCGTGGCTTATAGAGGTTTCAAAACAACATATCGGTTTCAAAAACGAGGTATGAAAACCATTATATCATTATTTATTGATATAATCTATAAATATTATCGAAAATAATCTATAAATTATTGGAAGAATCCGGTCCAGAATGATATGATTACTATAAAGTCCCGGGACAATGTTTCCGGGTATTTTCTAAGAGAAAGGAAGGGTTACGAATGAAAAACGAAAAAACAGTCATTGCAGGTGCCGGTGTGGTCATCGGACTGATTGCAGCAGCTCTTGTATTTTTTGGAAATCCGGCAAATATGGGCTTCTGCATCGCATGTTTCCTGCGTGATACTTCCGGTGCACTTGGACTGCATTCTGCAGCAGCAGTTCAGTACATCCGTCCGGAGATTATCGGTCTGGTACTGGGATCCTGCATTCTTGCACTGGTAAACAAAGAATTTAAACCAAGAGGAGGAAGTGCTCCTGTCACACGTTTTGTGCTTGGAATGTTTGTGATGATCGGCTGTCTCATGTTTTTGGGCTGTCCGTTCCGTATGATTCTTCGCCTTGCCGGCGGTGATCTGAATGCAGTTTTCGGACTTGTGGGATTCGTTGCCGGAATTCTTGCCGGCGTATTTTTCCTGAAAAGAGGTTATACGCTGAAACGTTCCTACAAAATGCAGAAAACAGAAGGTGCTCTTTTCCCGGTTGTGGAAATTGTGCTGTTGGTACTTCTCCTTGCAGCACCTGCATTTATCCACTTTACAGAACCGGACGGAGGTCCCGGTGCGAAACATGCGGCAATTGTGATCTCACTGGCAGCAGGCCTGATCGTAGGAGCTTTGGCTCAGAAAACACGTCTCTGTATGGTTGGCGGTATCCGTGATGCCGTATTATTCAGAGAATACAAGCTTCTGATCGGTTTTGCAGCAATTCTGATCAGCGCATTTGTCGGAAATCTGATTCTGAGTGCAGTGACCGGAAATACCTATTTCCATCTGGGATTTACCGGACAGGCAGTTGCACATACAGACGGATTATGGAATGCTCTTGGAATGATGCTGGCAGGTTTTGGATGCGTGCTTCTTGGCGGATGTCCTCTTCGTCAGCTGGTACTTGCAGGAGAGGGAAATACGGATTCCGCTGTAGCTGTATTTGGCCTGATGACAGGTGCAGCTATTGCGCATAACTTTGGTCTTGCTTCTTCCGCAGATGGACCGACTGCGAATGGAAAAATTGCAGTTGTGATCGGTTTTGTTGTGGTATGTGTGATCGCGGCATTGAATTCCGGGAAAAAGGAAGCATGAGAAAACGTAAAATAGCATGAGAAGATCATAAGAAAAGAATAAAAGACGCTGCTGTTGAAGTTATTTGACAAGTTGTTACATAAGGAGAATGTTTATGAAAACAATTGATGCAAGAGGTCTTTCCTGTCCGGAACCGGTAATTATGACAAAAAATGCACTCGCATCCGGTGAGAAAGAATATGAAGTACTGGTGGATAATGTGACGGCTAAAGAAAATGTCACACGCTTTGCAGCCCACCAGGGTTACCAGGTAAATGCGACAGAACAGGGAGAAGATTATCTCCTGAAACTGAAGAAATGAACGAATATATTGCTACATTTTATTCGCATTTTGGCGCGGTCTGTTTCAAAAAAGCATGTGTTTCCTGTGGTTTGCCGGCAGTGATCATGCCGGTTCCCAGAAGTCTCAGTTCTTCCTGCGGAACCTGTGTGAAATTTCAGGCACCAGGAGAACAGGATTTTCCGGAGAAAAACGAGGAAATAGAGCAGATCGTCCGCACAGAAGGCGGCCGTTTTGTACAGATCTATGAAGCAGAAGAGTGAAAGAATTTGAATGAAAAAGAAGCGAGAGTAATCCCGCTTCTTTTTCATATTACAGGAAAGTGCTCCGCATTTTCCTGTTAGAACATTTGGGATTCCATGTATAGCTGTAGTTGTCTATGTAGAACCAAATGTATAATAATTGACATTTCTTCGAATAAAATATAGACTAGAATGTGTTTGGAAATTGCTTTCCCACAAACTGAAAAATAACGAAGAAAAGACAGAAGGAGCAATCACTATATGGGAGAAAAACTGACACAAAAAGATGTGGAAAAAATAGAACAGGAAATCGAACATCGCAAACTGGTCGTCCGCAAGGAAGCAATCGAGGCCGTAAAAGAAGCCCGCGCACAGGGGGACCTCAGTGAAAACTTTGAATACTATGCTGCTAAAAAACATAAAAACCAGAACGAAAGCCGTATCCGTTATCTGGAGAGAATGCTGAAAACAGCAGATATCGTGGCCGATACATCCAAAGCAGGAGAGGTGGGTATGGACGATATTGTGGAAGTGGAATTTGAAGAGGATGGAGAAGTAGAAAAGTACAAACTGGTAACATCCATACGCGGAAATTCCCTGGAAAACCGTGTGAGTATTGAATCTCCAATCGGCAAAGCGCTGAAAGGACATAAAGTGGGTGACCGGGTGGAAGTAAAGGTAAACGATCATTACAGCTACTACCTGAAAATCCGTGCAATTGATAAGACTGGTTCTGAAGATGAAGACATCCGGGGCTTCTGATCCGGGAGAGACTTTTTTATATTACAGGAAAGTGCTTTGCATTTTCCTGTAATATAAAAAAGATAGTTTGCGGAAAAAATCATGGGGCAGATGTTTTTGCTCCTATATGAATGAAGAAAATCAGACATTTTCGCCTGATTTTACATAGATTTAACATAGGGCAGGGGAAAACTTTACATACTTTTTCTAGAATAAAATGAATTATATGAATAAGAAAAAATATGTAAAGGAGCGAAATCATGGATTTTTTCAGTTTTTTGACCCTGTTCGGCGGTCTTGCCATGTTCCTGTATGGAATGCAGATTATGGGAGACGGACTCGCCAAAGTATCCGGCGGCAAGCTGGAACGGATTCTGGAGAACCTCACCTCTAACCGCATCAAAGCTGTTTTGCTGGGAGCCGCTGTGACCGCTGTTATTCAGTCGTCATCTGCAACAACCGTTATGGTTGTCGGATTTGTAAACTCCGGAATCATGAAACTATCCCAGGCGATTGGTATCATTATGGGAGCAAATATCGGTACGACTGCGACTTCCTGGATCTTGAGTCTTGCGGGAATCGAGAGCAGTAATTTCTTTCTGCGTCTTTTGAAACCGAGTTCCTTTTCTCCGATTCTGGCAATGATCGGTATCATTTTCCTGATGTTTACAAAGAGTCCGAGAAAGAAAGATATCGGAACGATTCTGGTTGGCTTTGCGGTTCTGATGTTTGGTATGGAGTCCATGAGCGGTGCCGTAAAACCACTGGCAAATGTTCCGGAATTTACCAATATCCTGCTGAAATTTTCCAATCCGCTTCTGGGTATGCTGGCAGGTACGATTCTGACAGCGGTAATCCAGTCATCTTCCGCTTCCGTAGGTATTCTGCAGGCACTTTGTGTGACAGGAGCAGTGCGGTACAGCGTGGCTCTTCCGATCATTATGGGTCAGAATATCGGTACTTGTGTGACTGCACTTCTGTCCTCCATCGGAGCAAAGAAGAATGCAAAACGTGCCGCAATGGTGCATCTGTATTTTAACCTGATTGGCACAGTTGTATTTATGGCTGTATTCTATACGCTGAATGGAATCATTCATTTTGACTTCCTGAATGAAGCGGTAAATCCTGCACAGGTGGCAGTGATTCACAGTGTATTTAATGTAACAGCAACCCTGATCTGGCTTCCGTTTGCCGGTCTTCTGGAAAAACTTGCCTGCCTTACCATACGTGATTCAAAAGAAGATATGGCAGCGTCTCTGGAAGATCAGGAGTTCATGATTCTGGAATCCCGTTTTCTGGAAAAACCGGCTTTTGCTGTGGAACAGGGACGAAATGCAGCAAGACGCATGGCAAAAGAATCTCATCAGTCTCTGCGCCTGGCCTTGAGTCTGGTGGGAAATTATGAGGAAGAAATGGCGGAACGGGTGGATAAAATGGAGTCTAAGGTAGACCGTTATGAGGATGAACTGGGTACCTATCTGGTGAAATTAAGCCATAAGGATCTGTCCGAAAATGACAGTCACAGTGTGGCGATTATGCTCCATTGTATCGGAGATTTTGAACGTATATCAGATCATGCGGTCAATATTATGGAATCCGCAAGAGAATTGTATGAGAAGGGTGCGGGTTTTTCTCAGAAAGCCATGGAAGAACTTGCTGTATTGTCTCAGGCGGTGGAAGATATTGTGCAGCTGACCTATAATGTATTTGACAGACAGGACGTAAAACTGGCAGAGAAAATCGAGCCTCTGGAAGAACGGATCGATGAACTGTGCAAGGAATTGAAATATCGTCATGTACAGCGTCTGCAGGATGGAGTCTGTACCATTGAGATGGGGTTTGTTCTTTCAGATATCACTACAAATCTGGAACGAGTGGCAGATCACTGTTCCAATATCGGGGTATGTATTACTCAGGTCAGGGAAGACCTGTATGACACACACAGTCATCTGGATGTGGTAAAAAGTGCGGAGGATGAGTACTTTTATCGTGAACTGGAAGAGGTTCGCAAGCAGTATGTCCTGCCGTAAAAGCAGCATGACTGCAGGAGGCTGAGTGGTTAATGGATACGCTCCGGGAAGGAGAACAATCATGATTTATTGCGTGGAAGACGAGAGAAATATCCGGGAATTGCTGGTATATACATTGGAGACAACAGGGTTCACTGCAAAAGGAATCGTTGATGGCAAAGAACTGTGGGATTCTCTCAAAAAAGAATCCCCGGAGCTGATTCTTCTGGACATTATGCTTCCCGGGGAGGATGGTTATTCCATTCTGGAAAAACTGAAAAATGATGTTTCCACCAGAGAAATTCCGGTTATTATGGTGACTGCAAAAGAAGCGGAATTTGATAAAGTCCGTGGACTGGAAGCCGGGGCGGATGATTATATAACTAAGCCTTTTGGTATGATGGAATTTGTAGCGAGAGTCAAGGCAGTTCTGCGCAGATGCGGGCAGAAAAAAAACGAGGACAGGATGCTGCAGTATCAGGATCTGTACCTGATGATCGGAAGGCACGAGGTACGTTATAAAGATGTAAAAATCGAACTTACCCGCAAGGAATTTGAACTTTTGCAGTATCTTCTGGAGAACAAGGGAATGGTCATGACAAGAAACCAGATTCTCTGCCGCATCTGGGGATATGATTTTGACGGGGAAACGAGAACGGTGGATGTTCATGTACGGACTCTGCGGCAAAAGCTGGGAGATGCCGGTAATTATATCGAAACGGTGCGTGGTGTGGGTTATCGGATAGGAGGATGACATGAAACAGAAAATCATGAATTATGGAAGTTTTCTTGTGATCCTGTCTGTACTGCTGACTTTTTTTGCAGCCAGTTTTGTTATGTATGATAAATTCAACAGCAGTATGAAACAGGATGTGAGGTCGGAAGCAGACTATATCAGTGCCGGTATCAGAACATGCGGAGAAGCCTATCTTACACAGGAGGTTGGGGATTTTACGGATACCAGAATTACACTGGCAGATTCCGGGGGAAATGTCCTTTTTGATTCCGTGAAATCTCCGTCCTCACTGGAAAATCACAGCAACCGTCCTGAATTTATACAGGCAAAAAAAGAGGGTAGCGGGGAACTGGTGAGATTTTCCGATACCTTTTCGGAACAGACATTTTATTATGCAGTACAGCTGGATGACGGCAGCATTCTGAGAGTGGCAAGAACGACAGACAGCGTTTTTCATACAATGCTGTCTAGTTTTACACTGCTGGGACTTCTGATTGTTGTGATACTTGTTCTGGCCTTTTTTCTGGTGCAGAAACAGACCAGAGAGCTGATCAAACCGATCAATGAACTGGATCTGGAGCAGCCGCTGAAGAATGTATGCTATGAGGAATTGCGTCCTCTTCTGGTGCGTGTAGATCAGCAGAACAAACAGATTATCCAGCAGGTAAAAGAGCTGAAAGAGGCGGAAGCAATGCGCAGAGAGTTTTCTGCGAATGTATCTCATGAATTGAAGACACCTCTGATGTCGATTTCCGGTTATGCAGAGCTGATGATGAACGGAATGGTTCCCCAGGAGAAGGTATCTGATTTTGCCGGGCGTATTTTTCATGAAGCCAGCCGTCTCAGCTCAATGGTAGCTGATATTATTCAGCTTTCCCGGCTGGATGAGAAGAATACGGAGATGGATTTTGAAACGGTGAATCTTTATGAGCTGGCGGAGGATGTGATCTCTCATCTGAAAGCTTCCGCAGATAAAAAGAAGATTTCCATCAGTCTGGATGGTGACGCACAGGTGGTAAATGGGGTGCGTCAGGTGCTGTACGAGATGATTTATAATGTGGCGGATAATGCAGTGAGATATACCAATGAGGGTGGTAAGGTAAACATCTTTGTAGGGAAAAAGAGAGGGCATGTATGCTGCCGGGTGGAAGATAATGGAATTGGGATTCCTTCGAATGAACAGAAACGTGTTTTTGAGAGATTTTACCGTGTGGATAAAAGCCATTCCCGCCAGACCGGAGGTACAGGGCTTGGACTATCGATTGTGAAGCACGGAGCTGCACTGCATCATGCAGAGATAAAGCTTACCAGTGAACCCGGACAAGGGACGATTATGGAATTGATTTTTTAATATTACAGGAAAATACTTCGCATTTTCCTGTAATATTAAAAAGCCCTCCGGGTGGAATTGCACTGCGGCGGAGAGGAAATATATTGCTAAAGCAATCCGCCGCAGGCGGAGAATCCTGCAAAGCAGGATTCTTTTTATATCAGTATATAAATTCCCGGGCAATTTGCCCGGGAATTTCAGCGGTCGGAAGTGTATGGAGGATCGGCAGGAAAACCACCTGCAGCCTTCTGCATCCCGCGGGGCAGAGCGTCTTTGGAGTTTTTCCAGTCTGCATCCTTATATCGATAGTCAAACTTATCACAGAACCAGTCGAGATCCTCGTAAAGCCGCTGCATGTTTTCCTTCATCAGAGGGAACAGGACCTCGTAGAACTGCTTTTTCTCTTTGTCAGAAAGCACACGGTCGGCCTCGTCGGCAAGTTCTCCGAAATGAGGAATACAGAATCCTTTGCAGCTTCGGAACAGCTCCTGGAATTCCGGATTTTTGCGGTACATGTCAAAAAAGGTATCCAGGTAGCGCTGATAAGTTTTTTTGTAAAAATCACAGATATAACATTTTTCTTTTGTGGAGGCTGCCCAGGCACCGATGGAAGTGCGGGCGGCATTTTCTGTATTTTTGGATTTTTTCAGCTTGTCCATGATGGAGACACGTGATGGAGCAAACATTTTAATCTGTTCGTCGAGCTCCTGATTCAGTTTTTTGAAATGTGTTTTCAGAATCAGGCCAGTGCCGAGCCGGTTGCCATAATCGTACAGCTTTTTGAAATGGGTGCGGCAAAAGCCCATAGCGTCTGTTTCCGCACGGACATCATCTTCCATATAGGATGCACCGGGACCAAGAACAAAGTCCAGCGTATGTTCCTCCAGCTTGCGTTCTACGTAGCAGAAAGGACATTCTCCGTCTGCTTTAAACGCATCCATCAGAGGAATGGTGTACAGTTTTTCTTTCATTTGAAACCCTCCAGATTTTCATTTCTGTGCAGCAGGAATTGCTGCTTCCTGAGTTGCTGTGAATAGTAATATGATACCATTAGGATAACACAAATCGCTTTAAAAAGATAGTGCATGAAAGAGAAGCAAATGATATAATGTTACTATTTGTTACTGTTTATGGAGAAAGAGACGAGGAGTAAGTTTGGAAGTGAACTTCCAAATCTACCATTATTGACGCAGCAAGTGCGTCAGGAAAGAGGAAAAGATGGGAATTGTACAGGTAAGAGAATATTTCAGAAAATACAATATGGAAGAGAGAATTGTGGAGTTTCAGGAGTCTTCCGCGACCGTGGAACTTGCGGCACATGCGGTGGGATGTGAGCCTGCACGAATCGCCAAGACACTTTCCTTTAAAGTGGAAGATCAGCCGGTGTTTCTGTATATCTGGATATTTCCCTGAAGCGCTTTGACACGGTATTTCCGGCCGCAGGCAGCAGCAACAGCGCGATCGAGCTGAATATGGAAGAACTGGAGAAATATTCCGGCAGTCTTGGCTGGGTGGATGTGTGTAAAAACTGGTGCATTGAGGAATAAACACCCTCTAGTATAAACCACAACCACCCGGAAAAATCACTCTTTGCGTTCGGATAATGCCTTGATGGAAGAGGCGTATTCTGAGGGAGTCATCCCGGATATTTTTTTAAACTGACGGGAGAAATAGTGGATGGAAGAGTAACCCAGAAAGTCAGAAATCTGGGTGAAATTCATCTGGTTTTCCCGTATGAGCTGTTTGGCGTATTCGATTTTCATTTTGGAAAAAAATTCAATCACGCCGCACTGCTGATATTCCCGGAACAGTTTTTGGAGCTGGGAACGCCCGATCAGATTATCGTGACAGATATCCTCAATGGAAACGTATTCCCGGATATGATCTTCCAGATAACAAATAATTTTGTTGTAGAGATCGGAATGGCTCTTGGGACTGCCAAGGCTGTTTGCGGGGGCAGTAAGCTGCGGAACAGTAAGTCTGCGGATCATGCTGATCAGGAGCTGTTCCAGATATCCCATTACCAGCTGCTGAGATCCGAAGAGACAGTCGGAACGCTTCTTCATTTTTGCGAGATAGGGATCATCGAGAGGGGAGGCAATACAGCGCCTGGCCTCGGCGATGAGCATTCCCATCAGAGTCCGCTCCGTATCAGAAAGCGTCAAAATCCTGTTTTCAAGGAAATTCATGGCCGGTGAATGGCAGTCAAAAGAAACCACCACGATGTTTGGGGCGGTTTTGCCGGTTGCATGAAGCGTATGAAATTCATTTGGTTTGTGAAAAATAATCTGTCCGCGGTTCAGAAGGTGAGTTCCCTCATCGGTCTGTACCAGGGCTTCTCCCTTATCTACACACTGGAATTCCCAGAAATCATGCTGTTCTCCCGCAAAGTGAAAATCATTTCGGTATTCAAAATAGTGAATGGAATATAGTTTATGAATGTCAATGGATTTCTCCAGACATATGCTTTCGTATGGCATGGGTGTTTCCTCGCAAAAAACTGAATCATAATAAAAGGTTAGAGCGTGCATATGACGGGAATGAATTTTCAAACACGCTCTGGTACATCGAAAAATAAGGGTTAATACATTATTATATATCAAAGATTAAAAAAAAACCAGAGCAAACATGCTCAGGTAAATCGATTCAAAAATCATTTGGGAATGTTTCTGATGATCCGTGCAGCAGGCTCCCTTATGTAAAATGGAATAAGATCGAACTTGTACATTTGTATAAAAGGAGTGTACGATTGTGCAAATACTAAACCCCGAAAAGTGTTAGAATGGAAATAGAAAAGGAGGTACTTGGTACTATGAAAAAACCAGTATTAGTTGTAATGGCAGCAGGTATGGGAAGCCGTTACGGAGGACTCAAGCAGATTGATCCGGTGGACAAAGAAGGTCATATTATCATGGATTTTTCTGTATATGATGCAGTGAAGGCAGGATTTGAAAAAGTCATTTTCATTATCAAAAAAGAAAACGAGGCTGATTTTAAGGAAGCAATCGGCGACCGTTTGAGCAGACAGCTGGAAGTTTCCTATGTATTCCAGGATCTTTATAATCTTCCGGAGGGATATGAGGTTCCGGAAGGCCGCGTGAAACCATGGGGAACCGGACATGCGGTACTGAGCTGTATTGACGAGATCGACGGAGCTTTCGCCGTGATCAATGCAGATGATTATTATGGAAGACACGCTTTTCAGATGGCTTATGATTTCCTTTCACAGAACGATGATGAAGAAAACTGCTATAAATATATGATGGTTGGCTATAAACTGGAAAACACACTGACGGAGAATGGTCATGTGGCCCGTGGCGTGTGTGTAACAGATGAGGAAGGCCATCTTGTAAAAATCAACGAGCGTACACATATCGAAAAAAGGGATGGCAAGGCACAGTATACGGAAGACGATGGTGCGACATGGGTGGAAATCCCGGAAGGAAGTACCGTGTCCATGAATATGTGGGGATTTTCCGCAAGCATTCTGAAAGAGCTGAAAGATCGTTTTTCGGCATTTCTGGATCAGAATCTGAGACAGAATCCTCTGAAATGCGAATATTTCCTGCCATTTGTAGTAGATGAACTTCTGGGCGAAAAGAAAGCAACAGTAAAAGTTCTGAAATCCATGGACAAATGGTATGGAGTCACTTACAAAGAAGATAAGCCTGTGGTTGTCAGTGCCATTCAGAAACTGAAAGATGAAGGACTGTATCCACAGAATTTATGGGAGGAAAAATAAAAGATGACAGGTGGAATCTTACAGGAAGTCATTGGCAGTTTTCAGTTCCCGGGAACTATGATGGATTGTATCCCATACGGACACGGTCACATCAATGATACATACCTTCTGACCTTTCATACAGAAGGAGGAGACTACCGGTTTATTCTCCAGAGAATGAATAAAAGTATTTTCACGAAGCCTGTGGAACTGATGGAAAATATCAGTGGTGTGACTGGCTGGCTGAGAAAGAAAATTCTGGAAAACGGCGGTGACGTGACAAGAGAGACGCTGAATCTTATAAAAACAAAAGACGGAAAGCCCTATTATGTGGATTCCGAAGACGAATACTGGAGAGCTTATTATTTTATTGAAAATGCCACCTGTTTTGATATGGTGGAGGATGAGAATGATTTTTATCAGAGTGCAGTGGCTTTTGGACATTTCCAGAGACTTCTGGCGGATTATCCGGCGGAAACTCTTCATGAAACGATTGTGAATTTCCACAATACACCGGATCGGTTTAAAAATTTTCAGGCGGCTGTAAAGGCGGATGTCTGCGGCAGGGCTGCAGAGGTACAGGAAGAAATCCGTTTTGTGCAGGAACGGGAATCTCTGACCCATGTTCTCTGTGATCTTCAGAACAGTAGGAAGCTTCCTCTTCGAGTTACCCACAATGATACAAAACTAAATAATATCATGATTGATGATGCAACTGGAAAGGCCATTTGTGTAATCGATCTGGATACCGTAATGCCAGGACTTTCTGTCAATGATTTCGGTGATTCCATCCGATTTGGTGCAAGTACCGCGCAGGAGGATGAACGTGATCTTTCCAAAGTCTCCTGTGATCTGCATCTTTATGAAATTTATACGAAAGGTTTTATTGAGGGATGCGGCGGAGTACTGACAGATCTGGAACTTGAGATGCTGCCAATGGGTGCTGTGATGATGACTTTTGAGTGCGGTATGCGTTTTCTTGCTGATTATCTGGAAGGTGACCATTATTTCAAAATCCACAGGGATGGGCAGAATCTGGACCGCGCCAGAACACAGTTCAAACTGGTAAAGGACATGGAAGAAAAAATGCCGCAGATGAAGGTAATTGTGGAGAAGTATAAAAACTGACCGCAGGATGTCAGTTAGTGGAGGCAGTGCATCGAATCACAAATTTCCTGCAAATTGTGACGCACATCTGTCAGAAAGCAATTTTCAGACACGCTCTACGGCATCAAAAAGCTGCTGTAAATGGAAAACGTTTCAAAAAGAGACGGTACCATTTTACAGCAGCTTTTGTTTTCAGTGCGCCTGGCAGCGCATGTTTTTAACGGGTGGTTATGAACTCCTTACTGGTATTTCTTTTCTTTCTCAAATCTGGGTTCGCAGGTCAGTTCAATGCCAAGTTTACGGAATTCCAGAATATCCACGGAAGACAGCATGACAGAAGTATGTGCCTGGCAGCCCTTCAGGCGGGGAAGCTGTTCCAGAGCAAGACGCGCTTCCGGATTGCTTGCGGCACTTACAGAAAGAGCAATCAGGGTCTCGTCAGAATGCAGGCGTGGATTTTTGCTTCCGAGGTATTGCGTTTTCAGCTCCTGAATCGGGCGGATGGCATCCGGGGAGATGACATGATGCTCGTGAGGGATACCGGCAAGCTCTTTCAGTGCGTTCAGAAGCAGGGCGGAAGATGCTCCGAGGAGCTCGGAAGTTTTGCCGTAGACAATGCTGTTGTCAGGCATTTCCAGAGCAGCAGCCGGAGCTCCGGTTTCTTCTGCTTTGGCAAGACATGCCGGAACAACACGACGGTCTTCCACAGATGCGTGAGCCTGTTTCAGAAGAAGTTCGATTTTGTAAGCTTCTTCTTCCGTACCGGTGCCGGAAACGAGAGCATTCATGCTCTTATAGTATCTGCGGATGATTTCCTGGCGGGAAGCTTCTCTGCAGGCTTCGTCATCGATTATACAGTTGCCGGCCATGTTGACTCCCATATCAGTCGGGGATTTGTACGGGCATTCGCCGATGATCTTTTCGAACATTGCCTGCAGAACCGGGAAAATCTCTACATCACGGTTGTAATTGACGGTTGTTTCTCCGTAAGCCTCCAGATGGAACGGGTCAATCATATTGACGTCATTCAGATCTGCGGTTGCAGCTTCGTATGCCAGGTTGACCGGGTGTTTCAGCGGAATATTCCAGATGGGGAATGTTTCAAATTTTGCATAGCCGGCACTGATTCCGCGTTTGTATTCATGATAAAGCTGGGACAGACAGGTGGCCATCTTTCCGCTTCCCGGTCCCGGAGCTGTGATCACGACCAGAGGACGCGAAGTTTCGATATATTCATTTCTTCCGTAACCTTCATCACTGACGATCAGGGAAGTGTTGCTGGGATAGCCGGGAATGGAATAATGAAGATATACACGGATTCCCATTTTTTCCAGACGGTTTTTGAAAAGGTCGGCACTTTCCTGTCCCGCATAACGGGTAATACATACGCTTCCCACATAAAGTCCGCGTTCTGTAAATTCATCGATCAGGCGAAGGACATCCATATCATAAGTAATGCCAAGGTCACTGCGCATTTTATTTTTGTCAATATCTGAGGCACTGATCACGATTACGATTTCTGCCTGGTCACTGAGCTGCATCAGCATGCGCAGCTTACTGTCCGGTTCAAATCCGGGAAGTACGCGGGATGCATGGTAATCATCGAATAATTTGCCGCCAAATTCCAGATAAAGTTTATTGCCGAACTGGCTGATGCGTTCACGAATGTGCTGAGACTGCATTTTAAGATACTTTTCATTATCAAATCCAATTTTCATTTGTCATTGTTCCTTTCCCTCATCATTAATCATAAGCTGTTTTAGAACATTGTACATACTATTTTTCTAGTATACTACAAAATCTGAAGTTGTGGTATTGTTTTTTTTATATGGCGGTTGATTTATATGAAAAATCTCATTATAATAAGAAATAGTTATGCGCGAAATTCGTGCAGTATTTCCGGTATGATCCGGAAATGGATAACAAGAGGAGGAAAATAATGGATAATCATATGGACAACCAACCGAATGGCAAACGTCCTGACAATCAGAATCCCAATAACAGACAGGGTTCCAATAAAAACCATCAGTCCATTCTGGCATTTCTGATCTGCCTTCTGGTTACGCTGGTATGTCTGAGCCTGTTCACCAATATGCTGCAGGACAACTCCAGCGAGATTACCTACGATAAATTTATTGAGATGGTGGATAAGGATCAGATTAAGGAAGTCACACTGCAGTCCGGTACACTGACTATCGTGCCGAGAGCGCAGTATTCCGCTTATCCGGATATGACTTACTATACCAACCAGATGGAAGACGAGTCGGATCTGACCAAAAGACTGGAAGGAAAAGATATTGTCTTTAAATACGAGCAGCCGGATGCAATGGGAGAATTCCTGGCAATGATCATAAGTGTGCTTCTTCCGACGGTGGTACTTTTTGTCATGCTGATGTTCCTGATGCGCCGAATGAATAAAGGCGGCGGAATGATGGGCGTAGGCAAGAGCCGTGCCAAGGCTTACGTGCAGAAAGAAACCGGAATTACTTTCAAGGATGTTGCAGGACAGGATGAAGCCAAGGAATCTCTTCAGGAAGTGGTGGATTTTCTCCACAATCCCGGGAAATATACCACAATTGGTGCGAAACTTCCAAAGGGTGCGCTTCTTGTGGGACCTCCCGGAACAGGAAAAACTCTTCTGGCCAAGGCAGTTGCGGGAGAAGCGCATGTACCGTTCTTTTCCCTGTCCGGTTCGGAATTTGTGGAGATGTTTGTCGGTGTGGGAGCTTCCCGTGTAAGAGATCTGTTTGAGGAAGCCAAGAAAAACGCGCCATGTATCGTATTTATTGATGAAATCGATGCAATCGGCAAGAGCCGTGATTCCCGCTACGGAGGCGGCAACGATGAACGGGAACAGACCCTGAATCAGCTTCTTGCGGAAATGGATGGTTTTGATACCTCCAAGGGACTTCTGATTCTTGCGGCGACCAACCGTCCGGAGGTTCTTGATCCTGCACTTCTGCGTCCGGGACGTTTTGACCGCCGCGTGATCGTAGACCGACCGGATCTGAAAGGCCGAGTGGACATTCTGAAAGTCCATGCCAAGAATGTACTGCTGGATGATACCGTGGATTTTGATGCCATCGCTCTGGCAACGTCGGGAGCAGTTGGATCTGACCTTGCCAATATGATTAATGAAGCCGCTATTCTGGCGGTAAAGAATGGAAGAAAAGCGGTATCACAGAAAGACCTTCTGGAATCTGTGGAAGTGGTGCTTGTGGGCAAAGAGAAAAAAGACCGTATTTTAAGCACACAGGAGCGCAGAATCGTTTCCTATCATGAAGTGGGACATGCCCTTGTCAGTGCTCTTCAGAAGGATGCGGAGCCTGTCCAGAAAATTACGATTGTTCCCCGTACCATGGGTGCGCTTGGTTATGTCATGCATGTTCCGGAAGAAGAGAAATTTTTGAATACCAAGAAAGAACTGGAAGCAATGCTGGTAGGATATCTGGGCGGAAGAGCGGCTGAGGAGATTGTGTTTGACACAGTAACTACCGGTGCGGCCAATGATATTGAGCAGGCAACGAAGGTTGCCCGTGCCATGATCACGCAGTATGGTATGTCGGAGAAATTCGGACTGATGGGACTTGCCACACAGGAAGACCAGTATCTCAGCGGACATGCGGTTCTCAATTGCGGAGACGATACCGCCACAGAGGTGGATCACGAAGTGATGAAACTGCTGCATGCCTCTTATGAAGAGGCAAAGAATCTTCTTTCCGCTCATCGCAATTCCCTTGATAAGATTGCGGAATACCTGATCAGAAAAGAAACCATCACCGGCAAGGAATTTATGAAAATATTCCGTGCAGTAGAAAGCGGACGTGAGGTTCCTGAGAATCTTGAGGATCTGCCGGAAGAAAACGCTATGGAAGAAAAGAATCCGGCAGAAGAGCAGAAAAAGGCTCTTCCTGATAAGATTCAGGATTTCCAGGACGCGGAACAGAATCAGGAAACTTCAGTGGAAGAAAAGACAGCAGAAATGGAGAATTATTTACCGGGAGAGGAATCTGTGGAAATACAGAAAACCATGCCGGAACAGGAAACAGCAGAAACACAGGATCATGATTAATAAATCAGCCCCGGAGACCATACTCCGGGGCACATTTGTAGCAGCTGAAAAAGATGATTTTCCTGCTGCAGGATATCTGCATATACGGATTTTCCTGCGTGAGAAATTGTTTCAGCTGTGGAAAGGAGCCAAGCAATGTTCAACATTGAAGAAGAACTGAAAAAGCTTCCTGCCAAGCCTGGTGTGTATATCATGCATGATGAAGCGGATGAGATTATTTATGTTGGAAAAGCCATCAGTCTCAAAAACCGGGTACGTCAGTATTTTCAGTCGAGCCGCAACAAGGGACCGAAAATTGAACAGATGGTCACCCATATTTCCCGTTTTGAATATATTATCACGGATTCTGAACTGGAAGCTCTGGTTCTGGAATCCAATCTTATCAAAGAACATCGGCCAAAATACAATACGATGCTGAAAGATGACAAGAGTTATCCGTTTATCAAAGTCACGGTTCAGGAGGCATTTCCCCGTGTTTTGTTTGCGCGAAGAATGAAGAAGGATAAGAACCGCTATTTTGGTCCCTATACCAGTGTGGGAGCGGTAAAAGATGTTATAGAGCTTGTGCGTAAGCTGTATCAGGTACGTTCCTGCAACCGTGTGCTTCCCAGAGACACCGGGAAAGACCGGCCATGCCTTTATTATCATATGAAACAGTGTACAGCACCCTGTCAGGGTCGGATTTCCAGTGAAGAGTACAAAAAGAATATTCAAAACGTCATCCGATTTCTCAATGGTGATGTAAAGGAAACCGTGGATGAGCTGACGGAAAAAATGCAGCAGGCTTCGGATGATATGCGGTTTGAGGAAGCAATCGAATACCGGAATCTGATCCAGAGCATCCGAAAGATAGGAGAAAAGCAGAAAATTACCGGTTATGGGGAAGAGGACCGCGATATCATTGCTGCAGCCATGGATGAAAGTCTGGATCTGCGTGAACAGGACGCGGTGGTACAGGTTTTCTTTGTGCGGGATGGCAAACTGATCGGCAGAGATCATTTTTATCTCCGGGTAGCCCGGGGAGATACGAAAGAACAGGTGCTTTCCAGCTTTCTGAAGCAGTTTTATGCGGGAACACCGTTTATTCCCAGAGAAATTATCCTGCAGAAAGAAATTGAGGATGCTCCGATTATCGAAGAGTGGCTGAGTACCCGGAGAAAACAGAGAGTTCATATTCGTGTACCCAAAAAAGGAACGAAAGAAAAGCTTGTGGAGCTTGCGGAAGAAAATGCAAAAATGGTTCTGAGCAAAGACCGCGAGCGGATCCGCAGGGAAGAAGGCAGAACCATCGGGGCAGTGAAGGAAGTGGAACAGTGGCTGGGCCTGAAGGGGCTTGAACGAATGGAGGCTTATGATATTTCCAATATCAGCGGATTTGAATCCGTCGGTTCTATGGTGGTTTACGAAAAAGGCCGTCCTAAACGCAGTGATTACCGGAAATTTAAGATTAAATGGGTGCAGGGCCCTAATGACTATGCGAGCATGGAAGAAGTTCTGACCAGACGTTTTACCCATGAGAGCAATGGAGAATTTGACAGCTTTGCAAAACTTCCGGATCTCATTCTGATGGATGGCGGAAAGGGGCAGGTTCATGTTGCTCTGCGTGTTCTGGAGAAACTGGGACTTCAGATTCCTGTCTGCGGTATGGTAAAAGATGATCATCACCGTACCAGAGGACTGTATTTTCAGGATGAGGAAATTTCTATTGATACTTCAGGAGAAGGATTCCGTCTGATTACAAGGATACAGGATGAAGCGCACCGTTTTGCTATTGAATATCACCGTTCTCTGCGCAGCAAAGAACAGGTGCATTCTCTTCTGGATGATATTCCCGGAATCGGAGATACGAGACGGAAGGCACTGATGCGGCGGTTTAAATCTCTGGAAAATATCCGTGATGCATCTCTGGAGGAACTTGCAGAGACTGAATCCATGAATGCGGCAAGTGCCCGACAGGTTTATGAATTCTTTCATTCCAGAAAAGAAGAGGAATAACTTTTCTTTCAGAGAGAGAGCGGGAATAGGCTCGGAAGAGAAATGGGGTAATATCCATGTGTCAGAGGAAACAGGTAAAATCTTTCTCATTCATTGCAGTTTGGAGGGGGATTTGGTATAATAAAAATAATTGCCGGTATATTGGTTTGCAAATGATGTGATGCAGTTATTTCGAAACTGATGTGTCCGGCATGATAAAACATGCTGCGTATATTGATAAAGGAGATATGCATATGAAGGGTGTAGAATTGACTAAAATGATGCAGGAGCTGAACCTTACGAATCTGACTCCTGAAATTGACCTGAGCGGAATGCGCGTCATGACTGCAGAAATCAACCGTCCTGCGTTGCAGCTTACCGGCTACCTGGAACACTTTGCAAATGAACGTGTACAGATTATCGGTTATGTAGAGTTTACGTATTTGATGCAGCTCAGTGAAGAAGAGCGAACATTCAAGTATGAGCGTTTTATATCCGGCAAAATTCCCTGTGTAATATTCAGTACAATGACAAGACCTTCTCAGGGGATGATTGATCTGGCACTGAAATATAATGTACCGACATTTGCGACAGACAGAACGACTTCCAGTCTGATGGCTGAGATTATTCGCTGGCTTGGTGTTCAGCTGGCGCCGTGTATTTCTATTCATGGCGTTCTTGTGGATGTTTACGGTGAGGGTGTTCTGATCACTGGTGAGAGCGGTATCGGTAAGAGTGAGGCCGCACTGGAGCTGATCAAGCGTGGACATCGTCTTGTAAGTGATGATGTTGTAGAACTCCGTAAGGTAAGTGACGTAACACTGGTTGGTTCTGCTCCTGATATTACCCGTCATTTTATTGAACTGCGAGGTATTGGTATCATAGATGTAAAGACGTTGTTCGGTGTAGAAAGTGTCAAGGATACCCAGTCTGTTGATCTGGTGATCAAGCTAGAAGAGTGGGATCGGGATAAGGAATATGACCGTCTCGGCCTTCATGAGGAATATACAGAATACCTTGGAAATAAGATCGTGTGCCATTCACTTCCGATTCGTCCGGGCAGAAACCTGGCTATTATCGTTGAGTCTGCAGCTGTCAATCACAGACAGAAGAAGATGGGATACAATGCGGCAGAAGAGCTTTATAAACGTGTACAGGCGAATATAGCCAGAAAACGTACAGAGTAAATACAAACAGAAAGGAAATAAAAAAGATGAAAACCTATTGCTTTGGAATTGATGTAGGAGGTACCACTGTTAAGTGCGGTCTGTTCCGTACAGAAGGAACATTAGTAGAAAAATGGGAGATTCCAACCAGAACGGAGGACAACGGTAAGGAAATCCTTCCGGATGTGGCAAAAACGATTCTGGATAAACTGCAGGAACGCAATATTGCAAAAGACGATGTAGAGGGTGTCGGAATTGGTATTCCCGGACCGATCAATGAAAATGGAGAGGCTATCTGCGCAGTCAATCTTTACTGGGGATTCACGCCTGTTGCAAAACAGCTCAGTGAACTTACCGGTTTAAAGGCAAAAGCAGGCAATGACGCCAATGTAGCTGCTCTTGGCGAAGCGTGGAAGGGTGCCGCAGAAGGTGCAAAGAATGTTGTGATGGTAACTCTGGGAACAGGAGTTGGCGGCGGCATCATCGTTCATGGAAAAATCGTATCCGGACATCATGGTGCCGGCGGTGAAGTAGGACATGCATGTATGGATCATGAAGAAACAGAAGCATGCAACTGCGGCAATAAGGGTTGTCTGGAACAGGTGGCATCTGCTACAGGTATTGTGCGTGTGGCTCAGAAAGAACTGGCTGCATCCAGTGATGCCAGCGTGCTTCGCGGCAGAGAACATGTTTCTGCAAAGACTGTCCTGGATGCATTCAAAGCCGGGGATGCACTGGCAGTCCGTGTAATGGAAAAGGTTGGAGATGAGCTGGGCGGTGCGCTTGCTATTTTCTCCTGCGTAGTTGACCCGGAAACAATTGTTGTGGGCGGCGGTGTATCGAGAGCCGGACAGCCTCTGATCGACTGCATCCAGAAATACTACAGAAAATATGCATTTACCGCCTGCAAGGATACTCCGATCGTGATTGCCCAGCTTGGAAATGATGCCGGTATTTACGGATCTGCACGCTTAGTGCTTGAGGATGAATAAATACGGGAAAGACTGCAATAACAGGAATAAATGTAATAACATAAATAACTGTAACAACAGAAATAAATGCAGCAACAGGAATAACTGTAACAGATAGAATACATAGCAGTGTGAGATTACTGTCAGAAACCAATTCATTTCTGACAGTCAAGAAATGAAATAAAAAAGATGCTTCTCATATGACACACATTTTTTACTGGATGACCAGCAGATAAAGATTCATGTCATTTTTGAGAAGCATCTTTTTGTTTATAAATATTTGTTTATAAATACGTCTTTCTTTTAATAGTAGTAATAATACTGACCGGTTTCTTCGTCCCATTCACCGGTTTCTTCGCTCCAGTCATCGTATCCGTCGCCGCCTTCATAATCATCGCCGCCGGTGTCTTCGCCGTTATCATCATCACCGTTTTCGATTACTTCCTCTGGATATTCGCCTTCCGGTGTCGGGGTCGGTTCCAGCGTTTCTTCGTCATAATTGTATTCCTCCTCTACTTCGTAGAAGTGCTGGTCACAATATTCAGAAGGTTCTGTTCCGATATCGAAATATTCCGTGATAACAGGACAGCCATCTCTCGGAAGAAGACCTGTTTCTTCGCAGACACTGATGCTCTCCACACTTGCAGGCTGCGGGAATTCCATATATTCCAGACCCTCATGAATGCGGGTCATGACTTTTCTCCAGAGGCTCTTATGGAAGTCACGGGCGTAATCTGGAAGTTTTTCATTATCGTCGTATCCGGACCATACGGCACAGGTATAATACGGGGTATATCCCACGAACCAGAGGTCGTTATATTCTTCCGTTGTACCTGTTTTACCTGCAACCGGCATATTGGCAAGCTGGCAGGCAGTACCGGTACCATATCTTACAACATCTTCCATAGCGTTTGTAAGAAGCCATGCAGTAGAATCTTTCAGTACGGAACGTTCTGCTGACGTGTTTTCAATCAATACATTGCCGTTATGATCAAGAATCTTGGTATAGTAAATCGGTTTGATATAATTTCCGCCGTTGGCAATGGATGCATAGGCAGCACAGAGTTCTACGTTGGTTACACCATGTGTGATACCGCCGAGAGCTGTGGGAAGATTTGCATCACTCCATACATTTCCCTGAGAATCCCGGTCTGCTTCCGTTCCATGTGCAAGAGTGGTAAATCCGAAGTTGTCCAGATAATCAAGACCAAGTTCCGGAGTCACCTGTTCGAGACATTTGACTGCAACAACGTTGATGGAATTCTGGATTGCCCTGCGGATGGTAGTAGTTCCTCCATAAGTTCTGGAAGCATTGTTCACAGGAGCTCCGCTTGGGTAGAAGTATTCTTCATCCTCAAATGTGGTAGCCAGCGTCATACCCTTTTCGTTCAGAGCCGGTGCATAGGTGGACAGAATCTTGAATGTGGAACCTGGCTGACGTGTACTGTCTGTAGCACGGTTCAGCGTAAGACTGGCGGTTTTCTCACCGCGTCCGCCGATGATTGCTTTTACATAACCGGTGTACTGATCAATGACACTCATGGAAGACTGTGGCTGCGGTGCGAAACTGATATTCTCCGCAACAACAGAACCGCCGTTGGCGAGAATATTTTCTTTGTACCGGTCAACATAAGCCTGTCCTTCTTCCGGAGAATCGAAAAGAAGATCAAATGACGGATCTTCGTTCTGGAAGTAAAGCCTCATCATTTCTTTGCTGTAGTTGACTTCGTTGCCGTCCGCATCATGAACAGTCAGAGCATAATCCAAAAGATACTGTACAGTAGCTGGATAATTATCAGGATTTGCATATTCTTCGTCCAGAATACTCTGGATGTACGGATCCTGTGTAGTGTAAATCTTGAGACCGCCGCTGTAGAGCATGTTGCGTGCCTGAGTTTTGGTATATCCTTTGATATTCATCAGGTCATTGATTACCTGATCGATCAGTTCGTCTTCGAAATAGGAATATACCTGTTTCCGTTCGTTGGAGGTTGCCTCCTGGGCAGCACTGATTCTGGTATAAACATCATCATTCAGTGCTTCGTCATACTGTGCCTGCGTGATATAGCCCTGCTCCAGCATGTGATCCAGAACTTCTTTTCTTCGCTTGGCATTATCCTTGGGATTATCGATCGGATTGTAGCGGCTTGGATTCTGAGTGATACCTGCCAGCGTAGCACATTCCGAGAGGGTGAGATCCCATACATCCTTATTGAAGTACTGGCGTGCAGCCGCCTGGACACCATAGGACCCGGCACCAAGGTTAATCGTATTCAGATAGTTCTCAAGGATGACGTCCTTGTTATTGATTTTTTCTTCAATCTGGACGGCAAGATACTGTTCCTGAATTTTACGGGTAAAACGTTCCAGCCAGGTGGATTCTTCTGTCCAGTTGGTAAATACATTGTTTTTCAGAAGCTGCTGCGTAATGGTACTTGCACCTTCGGAGAGTCCGCCCGAAGAGATGTTTCGCACGAGTGCACGAAGCATACCCTTGACATCAATACCATTATGTTCATAAAACCTTTCGTCCTCAATAGCAACAACCGCATGCTGCAGATCGACCGGAATCTGTTCAATGGATACCGGCAGACGATTGGAATCAGGCGCTGCCAGCTTGCGGATCTGATTGCCCTGATCATCATACAGGAAGCTTGCGTAACCAAGGGGCATAATGTCCACATCGTCCACGTCTGGTGCATTATCTATGACACCCCGGAGTGCGCCAAATCCAAGACATGCGACAACCACACATAAGGTGATCAGGGATATGAATAAAACTCTGATAAACGAAACATGTGCCCGCTTTCCCATCATGGATGAACTGGAAATGAGGGCGTTCCGCTTCTTTGAGACCGCTTTTTTTCCGTAATTCATGATATTCCTCCTTTATAGTCCGTTCTATTATAACAAATCTCCATTAGTAAATAAAGCAAAAAATAAAAACTTCACATATTCTTCGGAAATAATCCGGGGTGATTCATATGATCCAGGAAATAATCCGGGATTGACAGAAGCGATGCGCAAAATGTACAATAGAAAAATAAAGATACCGGAGGCAGAGGTTTATGTTGGAAAGTTATAAGACATTACTGGAAGGCGGTACCGCAGAAATTGTAGAAAAAAAATCCAGATTTATCGCAACAGTCAGGCTTGTGGAGTCGGAAGAAGAAGCGCTGACTTTTATAGAGGAAATGAAAAAAAAATACTGGGATGCACGTCACAACTGTTATGTGTACTCTGTGGGAATGAACAGGGAATATACCAGATGCAGTGACGACGGAGAACCTTCCGGTACTGCCGGAAGACCTATGCTCGATGTGATTCTTGGAGAAGATATTTATAATGTGGCTGTTGTGGTGACACGTTATTTTGGTGGAATTCTTCTTGGTACCGGCGGACTGGTGCGTGCTTATTCCAAAGCTGTACAGGAAGGGTTGAAAAACAGCAGGATCATTCAGAAAAAATACGGAATATCACTGGAAGTTACGACAGATTATACGGGAATCGGTAAGATTCAGTACATTGCAGGAGAACGAAAACTGCCTGTTCTGGATTCCGAATATACGGATAAAGTGGTGATGAAGCTTCTTGTACCGGCAGATGAGACAGAAGCTGTCCGGAAAGCGATCACAGAAGGTACGAACGGCCGGGCGCGTATGCAGAAAGAAAAGGATCTGTATTTTGCAGTTCTTGACGGGGAAGTACATATATTTGAAAAATAAAAGGGGTGCCCTCCGGAAAGAGGGCACCCTGAATGTTTCTGTGCATGTCAGAAAACCAGAAGAAACTCAGCACTTCTCCGGTTCCGGGTATTCGGTACCAAAGGTTTCTACAGTTACAGATTTCATTTTCTGTTCGTCAAGCGGTTTGTCTCTGTAATCAGTATCTTCTTCTGCAATGCGGTCTACTACATCCATACCTTCGATGACTTTGCCGAATGCAGCGTAGCTTCCGTCAAGATGCGGAGCGGCTTTGTGCATGATAAAGAACTGGCTTCCGGCAGAATTCGGATTCATGGCTCTTGCCATGGAAAGTACGCCCGGGGTATGTTTCAGATCATTTTTGAATCTGTTCTTGGAGAATTCACCCTTGATGGAATATCCCGGACCGCCCATACCTGTTCCGTCCGGGCATCCGCCCTGGATCATGAAGCCATTGATGACACGATGGAAGATCAGACCATTATAAAAGCCTTTGTTCACAAGGCTGATGAAGTTATTTACTGTATTTGGGGCAATTTCCGGATGCAGTTCTGCCTTGATGACATCGCCGTTTTCCATAGTGATTGTAACGATTGGGTTTGCCATATTTTCAGTCTCCTTTTCAAAAAGTATTGTTTTTCTCTGTTCGCTCTATTATAATATGCGAAGAACAATTCTGCAAGAAAAAGGTAACAGGATGTTGTTTTGGGGTTGCTGTCTGCTTTGTGATGAACAGTAACGCTTTTATATATAAGGAAAGGGAAAACATGATCATAGAAACGAGAACTACAGAAGAAACATTTGCATTGGGCGAGAAGGTCGGAAGATGTGCCAGACCCGGACAGATTTATACATTGACAGGTGACCTTGGCGTGGGAAAGACTGTTTTTACCCAGGGAGTTGCGGCCGGTCTCGATATTACGGAACCCATCAGCAGTCCTACATTTACTATTATTCAGGTATATGAAGGGGGAAGACTGCCATTTTATCATTTTGATGTATATCGTATCGGTGATATTGAAGAGATGGAAGAAATCGGTTATGACGATTATTTTTTTGGAGAGGGAATCTGTCTGATCGAGTGGGCAAATCTGATTGAGGAGATTCTTCCGGAGAAGCTGATACGGGTTACTATAGAAAAAGATCTGGAACAGGGGTTTGACTACCGTAGGATTATAATTGAAGGTCTGGATGATGATTTTGGAGGTCAAGTTTGGAAGTGAACTTCCAAATCTACCATTATTGACGCAGCAAGTGCGTCAGGAAAGAGGAAAAAATGAAAATATTAGCACTGGACAGTTCCGGAATTGTGGCATCGGTTGCTGTTGTGGAGGATGACACACTTCTGGCGGAATATACCGTAAATTACAAAAAAACACATTCTCAGACGCTGCTTCCCATGCTGGATGAGATTGTAAAAATGACAGAACTTGATATGGATACAGTAGACGCCATTGCTGTTGCAGCCGGTCCGGGATCATTTACAGGCCTGCGTATCGGTTCTGCTACAGCCAAGGGACTGGGGCTTGCTCTTAAGAAACCGTTGATTCCGGTACCGACAGTGGATGCGCTGGCTTATAATCTGTATGATGCCGGAGGGCTGATCTGTCCCATTATGGATGCCCGGAGAAATCAGGTATATACAGGAATCTACCGATTTGAGAATCACAGACTGTCTGTTCTGAAAAGCCAGTGGGCAGGGGCTGTCACGGAACTTCTGGAGATGCTGAATGAAATGGGAGAACCAGTGACATTTCTGGGGGATGGCGTGCCTGTATTCCGCCAGGTGATCTCAGAAACACTGCAGGTGCCGTTTTCATTTGCACCGGCCCATGTGAATAAACAGAGAGCAGCAGCAGTTGCCGCTCTTGGTCTGGAATATTATAAAGAAGGAAAAACAGAGACTGCGATGGAACATTGTCCGGATTATCTCAGGGTATCTCAGGCGGAACGGGAACGTGCACAGAGGGAAAAGGCTGCAGAGGCAGCAGGAAACCGTGACGGGGAGGCTGCTTTATGATACTTCGGGAAATGGTGGTAGACGATCTGGATCAGGTGATGGAAATTGAACAGGATCTGTTTGCTGTACCATGGACCAGAGAAGGATATTTCACATTTCTTACAAGAGATGATGCGATGTTTCTTGTGGTGGAAGAAAAAGGCCGTATTCTCGCCTATTGCGGGCTGCTGATGGTTCTGGATGAAGGTGATGTGACCAATGTGGCTGTTCGCCGGGACAGGCAGAAAGAAGGAATCGGGAATTTTCTCATGGAAAGCCTGATCAGACTGGCAGACGGTATGGGAGTGACGACGATTCATCTGGAAGTCCGTTCCGGTAATGAAACGGCCATCCGTCTGTATGAACGAAATGGATTTGCCAGAGATGGGATTCGCAGGAATTATTATACGGATCCTGTGGAAGATGCGCTTCTTATGACCAGACATCCGCAGTAAAAAGGCTATCAGGAGGAATCAGAATCGTATGTTAGATGTTTGTTTGTTGGGAACAGGGGGCATGATGCCTTTGCCAAGAAGATGGCTGACGGCATTGATGACCCGATACAATGGAAGCAGTCTTCTGATTGACTGCGGAGAAGGAACACAGGTTGCAATCCGGGAAAAAGGCTGGACATTTAAGCCAATTGATGTGATCTGCTTTACACATTATCATGGAGATCATATCAGCGGACTGCCAGGGCTTCTGCTTTCTATGGGAAACGCGGACCGGACAGAACCTCTGACACTTGTGGGACCAAAAGGTCTGGAACGTGTGGTGAATGCCCTGCGTATTATTGCACCGGAACTGCCTTTTGAACTGAAGTTTATCGAAATTACAAAGCCGGAAGAAGTTCTGGAACTGAATGGCTACCGTATTACAGCGTTTAAAGTGAATCACAATGTACTTTGCTATGGATATACGCTGGAAATTCTGCGCAAAGGGAAATTTTCACCGGAAAGAGCAAGAGAACAGGAAATTCCGCTGAAATTCTGGAACCCGCTGCAGAAAGGAGAGACAGTGGAAGAAGACGGACGGGTCTACACTCCGGATATGGTGCTGGGGCCTCAGCGAAAAGGAATCAAACTCACTTATTCGACAGACACCAGACCGACAGAATCCATTCTTCGCAACGCAGCAGGGTCTGACCTTTTTATCTGTGAAGGAATGTATGGAGAAGAGGATAAGGCTGACAAGGCCAAAGGCTATAAGCATATGACATTCAAAGAGGCGGCAGTACTTGCGAGGGATGCCGGTGTGCGTGAAATGTGGCTTACGCATTACAGCCCCTCCCTGATCAGACCGGATGACTATATGGAAAGTGTGAGAAGTATTTTTCCTGATGCATATGCCGGAAAAGACGGAAAGAGTGTGGAATTGAATTTTGAAGAGGAGTGATACGGACATGAAGGATACTTTGATTCTGGCAATTGAGAGTTCCTGTGATGAAACAGCTGCTTCTGTTGTCAAAAATGGAAGGACGATTTTGTCAAATGTGATTTCATCTCAGATAGAGCTCCATAAGTTATATGGAGGAGTTGTGCCGGAAATTGCGTCGCGCAAACATATTGAAAAGATTAATCAGGTAATCGAGGAAGCACTGGATACGGCCGGAGTAACTCTGGATGATCTGGATGCGATCGGAGTTACCTATGGCCCGGGACTGGTAGGGGCGCTTCTTGTAGGCGTTGCTGAGGCAAAGGCAATTGCATACGCGAAGAAACTGCCTCTGGTTGGTGTGCATCATATTGAAGGGCATGTATCTGCCAATTATATAGAGAATCCGGATCTGGAACCTCCGTTTTTGTGTCTGATCGTTTCCGGAGGACATACACATCTTGTAATTGTAAAAGATTACGGAGAATTTGAAATCCTCGGGCGTACACGGGACGATGCTGCGGGGGAGGCTTTTGATAAAGTAGCCAGAGCCATTGGTCTTGGCTATCCCGGTGGACCGAAAATTGATAAATTATCAAAAGAAGGAAATCCGGATGCCATTGAGTTTCCACGGGCAAAGATTGGAGACTGTCCTTATGATTTCAGTTTCAGCGGCGTGAAGTCTGCGGTGCTGAATTACCTGAATAACGCGAAGATGAAAGGGGAAGAAGTGAATCGTGCTGATCTGGCTGCCTCTTTCCAGAAAGCGGTTGTGGATGTGCTGGTAGAGCATACGATGATGGCTGCGAAGGATTACGGAATGAATAAAATTGCAATTGCGGGCGGAGTGGCATCGAACGGAACACTTCGGGAAGCTATGAAAAACGCATGTGAGAAACGGAAATATCATTTTTATCATCCGTCACCGATTTTCTGTACAGATAATGCGGCAATGATCGGCGTGGCGGCCTATTATGAATTTATCAAGGGTACCCGGCATGGATGGGATCTGAATGCGGTTCCAAATCTGAAATTGGGTGAACGATAAACGGAGATAAAACTATGGCAGATAAAAAATGTACGGCGATCGTCCTGGCTGCCGGACAGGGAAAACGGATGAACAGCAGTATACAAAAACAGTTTCTGGAGATAAAAGGGTATCCGGTTCTTTATTATTCTCTGAAATGCTTTCAGGACAGCCCGCTGATTGGGGAAATTGTTCTTGTGACATCAGAAAATGCAGTTTCCTATTGCAGAAGTGAAATTGTTAAAAAATATGGATTTTCCAAAGTGACAGGTATCATTGCCGGCGGAAAAGAACGATATGATTCAGTGTATGCGGGACTTCTCGCGTGTGGAGAATGTGAATATGTTTTTATCCATGACGGAGCAAGACCGTTTATATCAGAAGAAATTCTGGAGCGGGGACTGACAGGAGTGCAGGAAACTGGTGCCTGCGTAATTGGAATGCCATCCAAAGATACCGTTAAAATTGCGGATGAGGATGGATTTGTAAAAGAAACACCGGACAGGAAAAATGTGTGGACGATACAGACGCCGCAGATTTTTTCTTACAGACTGATTCGTGATGCGCATGAAAGTATCCGGAAAAAAGATATGTCTGCCATTACAGACGATGCCATGGTTGTTGAACAGGAAACGGGGGTCCGTGTCAGACTGGCAGAAGGCTCTTATCAGAATATAAAGATTACAACACCCGAGGATCTTGCCGTCGCAGAATCCTTTTTGGAATAGTTTTTAGAATAGAGTGTGTTTGAAAAGAAAAATATATAAAAAAAGAAAAAATCTTGTTGACATGACAAAAAAATGATGGTAGAATATTTCTTGCGCTGACAGTGATGCGCTTTTTTGGCGACATTTAAGACGCATCTGGAGAGATATCGAAGTGGTCATAACGAGGCGGTCTTGAAAACCGTTTGTCCGCAAGGGCGCGTGGGTTCGAATCCCACTCTCTCCGTTTGTCTGGTACGAAAAAAGATTGAAAAAAATCAAAAAAAGTGCTTGACAAAAGAAAATGTATGATTTACAATAAGTGCTGTTGAGTTCGCGAAAACGAATGAAACAAAACTGCGTAAGTAGGGCAATTTGGAGAAGTACCCAAGCTGGCCGAAGGGGCTCCCCTGGAAAGGG
>CAMBAL010000011.1 GCA_945864225.1 uncultured Blautia sp.
CATGATTTGATTATATATAAAAGCAATCATACAAAATCAACATCTTATATAAAAATAATAACAGCTGATTGGAATAAATATTATGTACCATACAATCAATTCATTTCTAAACCTATAAAACAGTTTACTAAGGTTGAATTAGATATATGGGCACATGATATGATCCAAAAGTATGATTTGACTAAAAAGCAATACTACAATATGGCTGTTATTTTGCGCCAGGAACTTGATTATGCAGTTGAAATGGGTATGATACAAACTAACGTATTTAATGAGGTGAAGATTAGCAGCAAGGTATTCCGTAAGGTAAAAAAGAAAGACGGAGTAACGCAAGTGTATATGACGGACGAAATACCAAGAATGGTAAAAGAAATGCTGAGAAGATTTTATAATGATCCATCTAACACTGCTCCGCTTGCTGTTTTACTTGATTTTGAAATAGGAGTAAGGATCGGAGAGCTTGTAGCTATCAAAAAAAGTGATATATCACCTGATCGTAGTTATATTCATATCCAGAGACAAAGTGTCAGACAATTTGAGTATACTGATTCAACATGCACAAAAATGAAATTTTCAAAATTTGACGTTGTTGATTATACGAAAACTGACGAAAGTGACAGAAATGTATACTTAACAGAAGTAGCAAAAAAGATAATAAATATAGTACTGATGATTAATGAGAAGTATGGTTATAAATGCGATGATTACTTATTTGTAAAAGGTAATCACATGTTGAGCCATTATTCAGTTCAGGCAAGAGTACTTAGAGGATGCGAAAGTATAGGTATTATTACAAAATCAATGCATAAAATCAGAAAGACTTATATTTCTTCTTTAATTGACAGCGGATTAAATATTGACGAAATAAGAAGGCAGGCAGGTCATTCTGATGAAAGAACTACCTATAGTAATTATTGTTTCAACAGATTAACATCAAAAGAAACCGGAGAAATAATTGAGAGTGCGTTGAATTATGACGATTCTTATGATAGTCTTGGAGTAATCACGAGTAATCAAAATGAATTGATAAAAATCTGCTGAAAACATTGATTTTACTGAGAAACCTGGGATTTGACTGTGGGTTCAAGTCCCATCTTCCGCATGATGAAGACCTGTATCTGAAAGGATACAGGTCTTTTGTGTTACTATGGCATGTTTGAAAAAGCGTTCCCGTACAGCGAAAAAACGTGTATTTTCACGAATTGAGTATTTTTTTGAAAAAATTAAAAAAAAGCTGTTGACTTTAATCGGAGTATCTGGTATATTAATTGAGTCGCGAGGAATGAGGTATTCCATGAAATGCGATATGCGGAAGTGTCGGAACTGGCAGACGAGCAAGACTAAGGATCTTGTGAGCATTGCGCTCGTGTGGGTTCAAGTCCCATCTTCCGCATTTTTTGTACCCAAAAACGAAGAAATTTGAGATGCTGATTTCCACGGAACCCCATGGTACGTTGAAATTAGTACATCGATGAATACAGTCGGGGAGTTTTCTTGTATGCAGGTAAAGAAGAGTATTGAACTAAGTCAGTAAATATTTATTGGTTTAGCTTAGTACTCTTTTTCGTTACGGTGAAAAAGAATTGTGTCAAATAAAAAAATAAAAATAAAAAAGGAATTTGTGGTTTGTTGTAGAATATAATTAATAAGAGGTATTTTGTCAGTCTGTGGGAACATGGAGGGAATGCTTATGAACATCAGGGAAAGCATGGAACAGAGAGAACTGGAACTGTTGAGCCCGTATGCTGCGCACAGCGGACATTCCAGAGGAAGGGAGCGTCCGGAAGAGGAATGTGATGTCCGTACCGTTTACCAGAGAGACCGGGATCGTATTCTGCACAGCAAGGCATTCCGGCGGCTGAAAGATAAGACCCAGGTATTTCTGGCACCGCAGGGAGATCATTACAGAAACCGTCTTACCCATACCCTGGAAGTATCCCAGATTGCGCGAACGATTGCAAAGGCTCTCCGGCTGAATGAGGATCTGGTAGAGGCGATCGCGCTGGGACATGATCTGGGACATACTCCCTTCGGTCATGCAGGTGAGCGCGCGCTGGATCAGGTCAATCCGGACGGATTTGCCCATTTCCGTCAGAGTGTCCGGGTAGTAGAGGTTCTGGAGAAGAACGGGGAGGGGCTGAATCTGACGTGGGAAACACGAGATGGGATTCTGAATCATGGAACCAGTGCCCATCCGGCGACTCTGGAAGGCCAGATTGTCCGTCTTTCTGACAAAATCGCCTATATTCATCATGATATGGATGATGCTCAGCGTGCGGGGATTCTTTCAGAAGACGATATTCCCGTTACCCTGCGCATGCTTCTGGGGTATACCACCAGAGAAAGACTGAATACATTTGTTCACGATATTATCGAAAACAGCTTTGAGAAAGACCGGATCGCCATGTCCGGTGAGATTCAGGAAGCGATGATGGATCTTCGCTCCCTGATGTTCCGGAACGTTTATGAAAGTCCGATGGCGAAAAGGGAAGAAAAAAAGGCTGTTGATATGCTGAAGAGATTATATGAATATTATATAGAGCACCCGGATGCCATGTCCAGAGAATACCGGGATTTGATACACCGTGGAGAGAAAAAATCCCAGGTTGTCTGCGATTATCTTTCCGGTATGACAGATCAGTATTCCATGGAAAAATTCCGGGAAATATACATACCCCATTCATGGGAAGTTTATTGAACGATAAGGAGGATATATATGCGGTATTCGGACGATATCATTGAAGATGTCCGTATGAAAAATGATATTGTAGATGTAATATCCCAATATGTCAAGCTGACCAGGAAAGGAAGCTCTTATTTCGGACTTTGTCCTTTCCATAATGAAAAAACGCCTTCTTTTTCTGTGACACCATCCAAGCAGATGTATTATTGCTTTGGATGCGGTGCCGGGGGCAATGTTTATACATTCATTATGGAATACGAGAATCTTTCCTTCGGAGAAGCGGTGAAGCATCTGGCGGACAGAGCCGGAGTGGAACTGCCGAAAATCGAATATTCCAGAGAAGCCAGAGAGAAGGCAGAGCGCAGAGCGGCCCTGCTGGAGATCAACAAGCAGGCGGCACAGTATTTTTATTATCAGCTTCGAAGAGAAAACGGTGCAAGAGCCTACCAGTATCTGACTGACCGCGGTCTCAGTAATGAGACCATCCGGAAATTCGGTCTGGGATATTCGGACAAGTACAGTGATGATTTGTACAAATATTTAAAAGGAAAAAATTACAGCGATGATCTTTTGCGGGAATCTGGTCTTTTTAATGTGGATGAACGCCATGGAATGTATGATAAATTCTGGAATCGTGTGATTTTTCCAATCATGGATGTCAATAATCGTGTCATCGGATTCGGAGGACGTGTCATGGGCGATGCCAAGCCCAAGTACCTGAATTCTCCGGAGACGAAAATTTTTGATAAAAGCCGGAACCTTTACGGGCTGAATATTGCAAGGACCACAAGAAAAAATTATCTGATCCTGTGTGAAGGATACATGGATGTGATTTCCATGCATCAGGCGGGATTTACCAATGCGGTGGCGTCCCTTGGAACAGCACTGACCTCAGGTCATGCCAGCCTTCTGAAAAGGTACACGCAGGAAGTTCTGCTTCTTTACGACAGTGATGAGGCAGGGATCCGGGCAGCGCTCCGGGCAATCCCGATTCTGCGGGAAGCCGGAGTCAATTCCAGGGTTGTCAGTCTGAAACCGTACAAAGATCCGGATGAATTCATCAAGAATCTTGGTGCAGAGGCGTTTGAGGAACGCCTGGGACAGGCAATGGACAGTTTTATGTTCCGTGTCAGCATCGCAGAAGGAGAATTCCCGATGGAAGAACCGCAGGGACAGAACCGTTTCTTTGAACGATGCGCGCAGATGCTGCTGGAACTGAACGACGAACTGGAACGGAATCTCTATATCGAAGCCATTGTAAAAAAATACAGAGGCCGGTATGGAATCAGCAGCGAGGATCTTCGCAAAAGGGTGAATACGCTGGCAATCAAAGGCACACCTGCCGAGCAGCGTATACAGCCAAAAAGTTCAGGAGAGATGAAGAAAAAAAAGGAATCTGCAGGAGAAAAAGCCCAGAAACTGATGCTTACCTGGCTGGTAACGTATCCGGGAATTTTCGACACTGTGGAAAAATATCTGTCTCCTTCCGACTTTGTGGTCCCCCTTTACCGCCAGGTGGCAGAAATGCTTTATGAACAGAAGGCGAACGGCGAGGTGAATCCGGCAAGACTGCTCAATGCTTTTCCGGACAGTGAGGAGCAGAGAGAAGTGGCATCCCTGTTCAATGCGACGATCCATCTGGAGTCTGAACAGGAACAGAACCGGGCTTTTGCAGATACGCTTCTGCGGATCAAGGAGGAAAGCCTGGCCGAGCGCAACCGTACCTGGGACCCGACAGATATGAATGGTCTGCAGGAACTGGTAAAAGCCAAAAAAGAGCTGGAAGAGCTCGGGCGAAAAAGACAGCAGCTGCATATTTCTTTTGAATAAGGCTAAACTATAGAATATGGAGGTACAAAGCACCTATGGAAATGAATATGGGCAAATTCAGTGAAAAACTGGTAGAACTTCTGGAGCTTGCAAGAAAGAAAAAAAATGTATTGGAATCTGATGAAGTCAGTGACTTTTTTAAAGATCAGCCGCTGAACGTGGATCAGATGGGAAAAGTACTGGATTTTCTGGAAGCCAGCGGAGTGGATGTCCTTCGTACCACGGAGAATGTGGATGATCTGATCCTGGATGAAGATATTGATCTGGACAAGCTGGACGAAGAAGAAGAAATTGATATGGAAAAGATCGACCTTTCTGTTCCGGAAGGCGTCAGCATTGAAGATCCTGTCCGTATGTATCTGAAAGAAATCGGTAAGGTTCCGCTTCTTTCCGCAGATGAAGAGATCAAGCTTGCGCAGAGAATGGAACAGGGCGATGAAAGTGCCAAAAAACGTCTTGCAGAGGCCAATCTCCGTCTTGTTGTCAGCATCGCAAAACGCTATGTGGGCAGAGGGATGCTGTTTCTTGATCTGATTCAGGAAGGCAATCTGGGTCTTATCAAAGCTGTGGAAAAATTTGATTACCGCAAGGGATATAAATTCAGTACCTATGCTACCTGGTGGATCCGTCAGGCGATTACCAGAGCGATTGCAGATCAGGCCAGAACGATCCGTATTCCTGTGCATATGGTAGAAACCATCAATAAGCTGATCCGTGTTTCCCGTCAGCTTCTTCAGGAGCTTGGCCGTGAACCTTCTCCGGAGGAAATTGCAAGAGAGATGGATATGTCGGAAGCGCGTGTTCGTGAAATCCTGAAAATCGCGCAGGAGCCGGTTTCTCTGGAAACTCCGATCGGAGAGGAAGAAGACAGCCATCTGGGTGATTTTATTCAGGATGATAATGTTCCGGTTCCGGCAGATGCCGCAGCGTTCAGTCTTCTCAAAGAACAGCTGAATGAAGTTCTCAGTACACTTACCGAGCGTGAACAGAAAGTGCTCCGCCTGCGTTTCGGCCTGGATGACGGACGTGCCCGTACTCTGGAGGAAGTAGGCAAGGAGTTTAATGTAACAAGAGAACGTATCCGTCAGATTGAAGCCAAGGCTCTGCGCAAACTGCGTCATCCGAGCCGCAGCAGAAAACTGAGAGATTATCTGGATTAAGGAGCATGTACGATGCAATTATCCTTAAGATTGTCTGCGATTGCTGCTATGGTGACGGAAGGAAACCGGCTGGCAGATGTGGGGTGTGATCATGGATATCTGCCGGTATATCTGGTTTTGAATCATAAGATTCCCGGAGCCATTGCCATGGATGTGCGCAAAGGTCCTCTGTCCAGAGCACGGGAACATCTGTTGGAGTATGGCCTCGGGAACTACATAGAAACCCGCCTTTCTGATGGACTGGAAGCACTGAAACCAGGGGAATGTGAGACTCTGGTGATTGCCGGAATGGGAGGACCTCTGATGGAAAAAATCCTCACAGAAGGAGCGGAAGTCAGGGAAAGCTTTCAGGAACTGATTCTCCAGCCGCAGTCAGATATCGGACATTTTCGGCATTTTATCAGAGAAAACGGATGGGAGATCGTCAAAGAGGACATCATACTGGAAGAGGGGAAATTTTACCCTATGATGAAGGCTGTGAAGTCTTTGGAGAAAGAACTGCCGCCGTATACTGCAGCAGAAGAGTGGTTCGGAAAACTCCTGCTTGAACAGAGGCATCCGGTTCTGAAACAATATCTGGAAAGAGAGCTTCGGCTGCGGGAGGAGATTCTGGACAGACTTTTGCAGGCACCCTCTGAGACTGCTGCCAGACGAATGAAAGAGATACAGGAGGAAAAGCAGCTGGTTTTGGCTGCTCTTGAGCGATATGAAAGTGAATGAAGTAATCTCCTGGCTGGAAAGCCAGTATCCGGCTGTTTTTGCGGAAGACTGGGATAATGTGGGATTTCTCGTGGGTGATGATAAAAAAGAAGTGCACCACGTGTTCCTTGCACTGGATCTGACAGAAGGAACTCTGGAGCAGGCAATCCATGCGGGAGCGGATATGATCGTGACGCATCATCCCATGATTTTTGGAGGAATGAAGCGGATCAACAATCATGATTTTATCGGAAGAAAAGTGCTGTCACTGATTCAGAACGGAATTCAGTATTATGCCATGCATACCAATTATGATATTCTGGGAATGGCAGATCTGAGTGCAGATCTTCTGGAGCTTCAGGAACGGTCGGTTCTTTCTGTGACCGGGGAACGGGATGGAAAGAAGGAAGGAATCGGACGTGTGGGGAAACTTTCTCACAGAATGACCCTGGAAGAATGTGCCGGATTGGTAAAAAGAGCCTTTTCTCTTCCGGATGTAAAAGTATATGGAAATCTTACAGCAGAAGTAGAGCGTGCGGCCATCTGTACCGGAAGCGGCAAGAGTCTGATGAAGGATGTTCTTGCATCCGGTGCACAGGTGTATGTGACCGGTGATATTGATCATCATACAGCTCTGGATGCGTTAGATCAGGGAGTGTGTCTGATTGATGCCGGGCATTATGGTACCGAATATATTTTTATGGAAGCCATGAAACAGAGATTTCAGGAAAAATTTCCGGAGCTTCAGATTTCCTGTGCGAAAGTGCAGCAGCCGTATACGCTGATCATAGAATAAAATAACAGCATAGATTTCCGCAGGAGAATCTGTAAGAAGGAGGGAACTGCATGGAAGAAAAAATGTGTAAAGTAATTGTGGATGGTGAAACCAGAGAATACCCGAAGGGAATCAGTTACGCAGAAATTGCGGAAGATTTTCAGAAGAGAAAAGATGATCCGATCATTCTGGTTATGGCTGACGGGAAGCTTCGTGAACTGCATAAATTGCTGAAAAAAGACGAAAACCTGACGTTTCTGACTACCGGAGATCCTATTGGAAATAAGACTTACCGGAGAACCGCCTGTCTGGTTCTTCTCAAAGCAATCGGTGATGTGAGGGGCAAAGATACTGTGGATAAAGTTGCCATCCATTATTCTGTGGGTTCCGGATTCTATTTTACGATAGCCGGCAGCAGGAAGCCGGATCAGAAATTTGTGGATCAGGTGAAGGCACGGATGCATGAGATCGTGGATGCACAGATGCCCATCCTCAAGCGTTCTGTCAGTACAGATGATGCGATACGCCTGTTTCATGAGAACAAAATGTATGGTAAGGAAAAGTTATTCCGTTATCGTATGGGATCCAGCGTAAATCTGTATAGTCTTGGAGACTATGAAGATTATTTTTATGGATATATGGCAAATCATACCGGTTATATCCGATACTTTGATCTGAAGTTATATGATGAGGGATTTGTACTGGAGCTTCCCGAATACGGTGCTCCGGATGTGATTCCGCCATTCTGTCCGGAAGAAAAAATCTTTCAGGTGCAGAAAGAATCTCAGGAATGGATCGAAAAAATGGATATTTCCTGTGTGGGTGATCTGAATGACCGTATCACCAGGGAGGGAATCCGAAATATTCTTCTTGTGCAGGAGGCTTTGCAGGAAGCGAAAATCTCTAGAATTGCAGAGCATATTGCAGAAGCAGGAAATAAAAAATTTGTCATGATCGCAGGACCGTCATCTTCCGGAAAAACAACTTTTTCACACAGACTTTCCATTCAGCTGACTGCTCATGGCATGAAACCGCATCCCATCGCAGTGGATAATTATTTTGTGGACAGAGAAAAAACTCCGTTGGATGAGTTCGGAGAGAAAAATTATGAATGTCTGGAAGCCATTGACGTGGAGCAGTTTAATAAAGATATGCTTGGACTGATGCGGGGTGAGCGTGTGGAACTTCCGGTGTACAATTTTAAGACAGGTCACCGTGAATATAAAGGCGATTATCTTCAGCTTGGTCCGGATGATATTCTGGTCATTGAGGGAATTCATGGACTGAATGACCGGCTGAGCTATGCTCTTCCAAAAGAAAGCAAATACAAAATTTATATCAGTGCACTGACCCAGCTGAATATTGATGAGCACAACCGAATTCCCACTACGGATGGGCGACTGATCCGGAGAATTGTCCGTGATGCGAGAACAAGAGGGACGGCTGCGAAAGATACCATTGCGAGATGGCCATCTGTGCGCAGGGGTGAGGAAGAGAATATTTTTCCGTTCCAGGAGGATGCGGATGCCATGTTTAATTCTGCTCTGGTGTATGAGCTTGCCTGCCTGAAAGTATATGCAGAGCCGCTTCTGTTCGGGATTGACAGGAATGCACCGGAATATCTGGAGGCCAAGAGACTTCTGAAGTTCCTGGATTATTTTGTACCTGTACCAAGCGAGGACATTCCTCATAATTCTATTTTGCGGGAATTTGTGGGCGGAAGCTGTTTTGATGTATAAAGAAGAGAAAGGATATAAGCAGTAAGAAATATTTACAACAGGCGTTACTGTTTACTCTGTTCTCAGTAATCAACAGGATGATGCAGATTGTAGATGAACAGGTGTATACAGATTATAGATGCACAGGCGAAATATGTTGACAATTTGTGTGAATCATAATAAAATAACATTTGCGCAAGTCGGCCAGGTGATCGCGGCTGTACAGACGAAAGGGTACAGACGAGGAAAGTCCGGGCTTCGCAGGGCAGGATGCCGGATAACGTCCGGTGGAGGTGACTCCCAGACCAGTGCAACAGAAATAAACCGCCTTCTTTTAGAAGGTAAGGGTGGAAAGGCAGTGTAAGAGACTACCGCCTTTCTGGTAACAGAAAGGGCACATGTAAACTCCATTCGAAGCAAGACCGAGAAGAAAGCAATACGGCTGCCCGTCGTGCTTTCAGGTGGGTCGCTTGAGCCTCCCGGTGACGGAAGGCCTAGATAGATGATCACCCAATGACATAACCCGGCTTATCGGTTGGCTTGTGCAGTAAAAGTAAATAACCGGATATGTATGATGAGAAATCATCAGATAAGACAGAAACAACGTATTGCGGCTGCCTTATTCATTCGAAGTGAATGGATAGGGCAGCCGTTTTTTTATCGTATTGGAAACTTTGTTTTCAGCGAATTCTTTTGGCTTTAAGACTCGTTTATTCTCAGAAGTACGACAGAATCAAAGGTATCACCCAGATCCTGCCACTGGTAAGTACCATCGTACTTCCCGCAGATTTCTTCGATGATGGAAAGTCCGAGACCGTGGTTTTGCGTATCGTCTTTTGTGGTATTATGAGAAAACGGAGTGTCCGGGTTTTTGGAATTTTCCATATGGAATGTGAGAAATTCCTTATTCTTGTATAAAGAAAGCCTGATAAAGGGATCCGGGCTGGCAGAATGAAGGCATGCTTCTATTCCGTTATCCAGCAGATTGAAGATGATGCTGCTCAGATCTGCGGCAGGAATCGGACAGTTTTCCGGGAGAAGGATTTTATAATCTGTCCGGATATGTTCTTTTGCTGCAAGTCTTTTCTTTCCATCAAGAATGGCATTGAGGAGATTGTCCTGACAGCAGGGGTGGTAGCGTTCCTGCTGGAATTTGCTGATGGTTTCTTTAAGGTATGCATCAGCTTCGTCATAGTTTCCACTGGCCAGGAGGGACTGAAACATTTCAATCCGGTTCTGCATATTTTGTTGAATATTCAGGGATTCTTTCCTGCGTTCAGACAGCATGGCAGAGTGTTCTTCACGAAGTTCTGCCTGTTTTTTTACTGCCGCAATTTCCATGTCCGTATGAACTGAATCCAGAACCTTCATGATAAGGATATACATCTGAATCAGAATTACCATGGAAAAGAAACCAAGAAGGATCAGGGACTGGAAGGCTTTTTGGAAAAAAAACGAAAAAACATCCAGAAACCAGACGAACTGCATGCATGCCATGGATATAAAAAACAGGTATTTGTTGTAACTGAGCTGAAGGAGAGGACGTTTTCGGGGAACGGTACGCTTTTGTTCTCTTTTTGCCAGGTATTTCTTCAGGATTGCTTTGCATTTGTTTTGTACAGTGATTTCAGTCTCTGCATCTGTATCTATATCTGTGCGAAGCTTAGGTTCTGAAGCTGCATCAGTTTCCTCCTGTATAAAAGAATCAGTATGAGTTAAGGAATCTGAATGCGTGTCAGAGCCAGAGTTGCCTGTGCTCGTATTGACTGCAGGCGAAAGTGCCATGGAGCAGCAATAGGATCCCGCTTCTTTGTATTTTTTCATATCCATCAGATAGGAGAGGGACAGAAGATGATTTTCCACATCGTGGTTCCATTTGCGCAGAGCCTGGTATCCTTTTTCCAGTTCCTGGGAGAAGGAGAGCTGATCTTTCATCAGCTGAAGCTGCTGCCTTTTTTTGTTTGCAATTCGTTCCTGAGCCTGGATATTCTGCAGGCCTCTGTAGAATAAAGGATAGGAGAACACACAGAAGCTCCAGTACAGCACCACAAGAAACGGGAAAAAAACGGATTCTGTCTGGTGCAGCAGCATGGCCTGTCCGAAAATCGGGAAAAATACAGGTAAAAGAAGCTGAAGAACAGTTCTAGTGTTTAAATAGGAAAAACAGCGTTTTAATAAGGCAACCTCTTTTTGTACCCAGAAAATGCCGATCACAGTATCAAGGATGGAGATACAGATGACATCCGGCAGGTCAGAAAGACGGTACATCAGTGTGGAATTCAGTGAGGAAGCGGACCAGAGATGCCGGATCAGGACCAATAAATTCGCGGAAACAAGCTCCACAACTGTGACTGTGATAGCAAAGATAAAATAGCAGGCAAGTTTTTTCAGGAATTTTTCCTGGAAAAAAAAGAAAATAACGCTGATGAACAAAATCTGTATGGAGATGGTGCCCAGAAGGACGCTGCGGGTTTTCAGAACCATGGTGATGGGAACAAATATAAAGTACAGGAGGAGTATAGTGCCCATGGGATATTTCAGAAACTTTTTCGGCGTGAGGATGCTGCAGAAACAATAGGCAGCAGACCAGCAAATGTAGGGAAGGATAAGAAAATATACGTAAGAATCCATAGTTCGTTTACTCCTTTTTTTAATAGTCAATAGCGCATCAGAGCGACGGAATCAAAGGTGTCGCCAAGATCCTGACATTGGAAGGTGCCGTCATACTGACCGCAGATTTCCTCAATAATGGAAAGCCCCAGACCATGATTCTGCGGGTCGTTTTTTGTAGTTTCCCAGGTAAAGACATCCTGAGGATTTTTGGTGTTGCACATGTGGAGAGTCAGAAATTCTTTATTTTTACAGATGGAAAAGGAAATATAAGGCTCCGGACACCGGGAGTTTAAGCATGCTTCGATGCCGTTATCCAGCAGATTAAAAATGACACTGCTTAGATCTGTGACGGAAATCCCATATTCCTCCGGGAGCAGGATCTCATATTCTACCTGAATGTGATGCCTGGAAGCGATTTTACGTTTCCCTTCCAGAATGGCATTCAGAAGATTATCCTGACAGCAGGGACGGAAACGCTTTTCCTGGAACTGGCTGAGTGTTACATTCAGACAGGCTTTTGCTCTGTCATAATCACCGCTGTCCAGCAGAGATTGAAACATATTCAGTCTTTCTGTCATGTTCTTTTGGATTGCCTTTGTTTCACTGCGATGTTCAGACAGGATGATGGACTGATTCTCATGTAATTCCAGCTGTTTTTGGACAGAAGCAAGTTCTGCGTCAGTACGGGAATCGTTCAGCACCTGCATGATGATACTGTATAACTGGATGATGATCAGCAGAGTACTCAGTCCAAGAAGGAAAAGCGGCTGGATCACATTTTCTGAAAACTTCGGAAAAATGTCCAGAAAATAGCATAACTGGGCAAGAAATACACATATGAAAAACATGTATTTATGATATTTGCGATTCATAATGACCTCCATGAGGATTAGCGTATCTTTCGAAATGGGTATTGCCTGACGTGTTTTCTGTATTTATGGAATGGCAGTAAGAAGCTGCCTGTTCATATTTCTCCATTTCCATCAGATAGGAGAGGGACAGAAGGTGATTTTCCACATCATGGTTCCATTTGCGCAGAGCCTGATATTCTTTTTCCATTTCTCTGGATAAGGATAATTGTTCTTTCATTAACTGGAGCTGATGCTGTCTGAAAATGGCGGCTTCTTCCTGCGTCTGAATGACATGGATACCCTTTCGGAAAACAGGATATGAAATCAGGCAGAGAATCCAGTAGGCTGCAGCCAGAGCAGGAAATAACGAATACTCTGTCAGACTGATAATCACCTGCTGGGCAATGATCGGAAGATATACGGGATACAGAAGCTGAAGGAAGGTTTTCAGATGAAGATAAGAAAAACATCGTTTCAGCAGAGCCGATTCTTTTTGAAAACAGAGAACTCCGATGCAGATGTCCGCAAGAGAGACACACAGGATATCCGCAGTGTCGGTAACAAAATATATTTCATTGAATGCAATAGGAACTTCCGCCCACAGGGGCCGGATCAAGACCAGAATATTGCAGGCAAGAATCTCTACCAGGGTAAGTGAAATTGCGTAAATAAAATAACAGGCCAGTTTTCGGGAAACTGTGCCGCAGTAAAAAATAAATACAATCCCAAGAAATAAAAGCTGTATGGAAATTGTTCCAATAGTCACATTCTGTGTTTTTAAAAGCATGACAGCCGGGACACTGACCATCAATAGCAGAAAAACTGTGAGTATGGGATGATTCAGGAATCTTCTGGGTTTGAGGACACTGCAGAAAAAATAGGATGCAGACCAGCAAATATAGGGAAGAATCAGTATATATACGTAAGAATTCATGAAATCTCCTTCCTGGCACAGTGAAAAAACAGCAGATGATCAGCCGGTTATTTATAATAACAGCAATGGTTATTTCTGCATGATCATCATGGCAAATGCTTTCTTTACATCCTCGTAATAAGTCCGTCCCACAGGGATGCTGCTGCCGTCTGCGAATGTGATATCTTTCCTCGTAAGAGAAGCGGCAGAGCGAAGGTTTACGGCAAAACTTCTGTGGCAGAGACAAAATGCAGAGGGAAGCTGCAGCAGCAGTTCTGAAAGTTTTTCGCGTGCGGAATATATTTCTGTCCGGGTATGAATTTCCGTGATTCTCATTATGCGTTCCATATAAAGAATTTCACTCTGAGGAATCTGGATTTTCCTGGCGCCGATGGAAAAATGCAGATATTGACCACGAAGTTTATCCAGATTCTTTATTGCGGTATGCAGCGCTTTTGGAAGATACTGCTGTATCTGATCCTTTGCGACAAAATAAATATGTTTTGCTTCATAAACTGCGGATGCATACTGGAGATACTGACTGATAAAGATAATCTGGGAATCAGGGTTCATCCGGTTGATCTTTTCTGCCAGGGAAATACCGGAAAGGGAATTCGGGCCTAATTCGATGTCCGTCATGATAATGTCATAAGGGCAGGAATTACCTCTGAGCGAATCCAGGAATTCAGTGCCGGTCGGGAAGGTGGAAACTTCGTATTCTGTATGAAAAAACTGATCTGTCAGGTTCTTTATGATCTGTGTATGTATGATATCATCTTCGCATATGGCGATTTTGAACATAGGATACTCCTTGTCTGTGTGGTAAAATTGCATAAATGCATTATGTTCTATTTTATTAGGTATTATCTGAAAAAACAAGTGAAAAACAAAAATTAATTGTTCAGGATTACTATAAAAGAGGCGAAAGGATGATTTCAGTATCAGATATGATGCATTTGGTGCCTGTTTTTGCGCGTTTGGTGCACAGGCGAAATATGTTGACAATTTGTGTGAATCATAAAATAACACCTGTGCAAGTTTTCTCATATTACAGAAAATGCTTTGCATTTTTCTTTGACAAAAATATAAAAAATAATTTCCGGGATGTTGTATGATGGAAGCGCAGAAAGGAGTGTAAGTGTATGAGCAGCAAACGATTTAATGATTTTTATTCAGCGTACCATTTTCTCACATGTCATGCAATTTTTGAGGGAGAGTATACCAGACATTTATATGTGGAGGTTGTCAAAGTGGATCCGGTTACGAAATGTATAGAATCTGATACTCACCGGAATACTGAGACAAATGTATGGTTTGAGACAGGACCGGCAGGGTGTCACGATCTGGATCTGGACTGCGGAGGTGCTACTTACGAAGAGGCAACCATAAAACTGGCAAATCTGATATTTGAAAAATATGGTACAGAACAGGCAGAGCCAAAGCCCTGGGTGTGCGAAGTGATCCTGTAAAGATTGATTTGATCTGCTGTGAATAAAGCAAATGAAATGGCAGATTGTTCCAAAACGTGTAAGAGAACAGGAAAAATCTTATAAAAAACAGGAGAACAGAGCTTACAGAAAATATTGGCAAATATGGTATCATAACATTAAAAAACGGTCAAATGGAGGGATGATGATGGAAAAGACAAAGGAACGGAAAAACACATGGTACTGCGCCGTATTAGCGGTGCTGATGGCAGTCATGCTTATAATGCCTTACAGAACGGTCCATGCGGCAGGGACGAATTTATCCAATGCAACTGCCGTTAAGGTAGGCAGTACTGTAAAAAACAGTATGAAAAAAGGCAGCCATTATTATAAGTTCAGTATTACCGGCAACAGCATCGTATATTTTTATCTGAAAACAGGCGGGCACAGCCAGCATCTTGCTTTTTCTGTAAGGGACAGCAAGGGAGATCTCGTAGGAGGATATAATTTATATCAGACTTCAGTTTCTAATAACAGGGACTGCCAGGCCAAGAGTAAATATCTGGGATTGAACAAAGGAACTTATTATGTGCAGATTCAGAATGCTTCCACCAAACAGTATTCGTATTCATTTTCGACCAAACTGAGTCAGAGTACGGTTGGAACAACGAAAATTGCGGGTTACAGCAATAATTATCTGAGTTCTGCGCTTCCGGTTGCCGTTGGAAACCGGCTTTACAGTGTTTCCTACAGTAGTGGAAAGGTTTGCCATTATTACCGCTTTTCCCTGAGTGCTACGACCAAAGTGAAATTCCAGGCACAGGCGCTGGATTCCGGGAATGGTATTTCCTGCTATCTGTACAATTCCAAAGGCGGCAAGCTTACTAATATTGTGACTTCTGTGAAAAAAGGAACAGCGAAGAGTTCTACTCTGACACTGACGAAGGGAACGTACTATATCGGCATCTACAGTTCCAATTATTACGGAAGATATATTGTCCAGACTTCGAAAATTGCAGCAGCGAAATCTGCACAGACAATTACGGCTTCCAGCGTAAAGAAATACATGGGAGATCAGGCATTTTCCATCGGCGCAAAACTAACCAAAGGGAATGGTACCTTAAGTTATGCTTCCAGCAACTCCTCTGTGGCTGTGATTTCCAGTAAAGGTACCGTCACACTGAAGGGCGTTGGAAAGACAACAATCACGATTACTGCTTCTGAGACATCCACTTACAAAAAGACCTCGAAACAGGTTACAGTAACTGTATATCCAAAGGCCACTTCCATTACCAGTCTGACTGTTCCGGCTACAGGGAAAATGACGGTCAGATGGAACAAAGTCAGCGGAAGTACCGGATATCATGTGCAGTATTGTGAAAGTGCAGGCTTTACAAATCCGAAAGCCTATTATGCAGCATCGACAGTAAGCGGAGTGAAATTCTCCAATCTTACAAAAGGAAAAACCTATTATGTGAGGGTACGCACATACAAAACGGTTTCTAATGTGAGATATTATTCTAAATGGTGTACCGTGAAGAAGATTGTTATGAAATAAAATAAGTCCATAAACCAAACACCCCGACAGGCTGAGAAGAATTCCTCCTTCAGACCTGCCGGGGCGTTTTGTTTTATTTATTACGCTTTCCTCTGTATTTCTCTTCACAATATTTGCAGCGGTAAACTTCCTTCTCAGGGTCAGCCAGAATGAAAATGTGATCCAGTCCCTGCTCAATGGAAGTGATGCAGCGAGGGTTTTTGCATTTGATTACATTGACGATCTGTTTGGGCAGTTTCAGCTCTTTTTTCTCAACGATCTTTTCATCTTTGATGATATTGACGGTGATATTGTGATCGATGAAGCCAAGAATGTCCAGATCCAGTTTTTCAATAGGGCATTCTACTTTGATGATGTCTTTTTTGCCCATTTTGTTGCTGCGTGCATTTTTGATAATGGCTACGGTACAGTCCAGTTTGTCAAGCTGCAGGTCGTGATAGATGGTCATAGCCTTGCCTGCCTTGATGTGATCCAGAACATAACCTTCGCGAAGTGCTCCAACATTTAACATGATACATCCACCTCCAGTAATGTAAGAATCAGTGCCATACGTACATAAACACCATACTGTGCCTGTTTGAAATATGCGGCTCTCGGGTCGGAATCCACCTCTACTGCAATCTCATTGACACGGGGCAACGGGTGAAGGATGAACATATCTTCTTTGGCGAGTTCCATTTTTTGTGTATCCAGGATGTAGAAATCTTTCATGCGCACATAATCTTCTTCGTTGAAGAAACGTTCTTTCTGTACGCGTGTCATGTACAGGATATCCAGATCCGGCATAGCATCTTCCAGACGTTCCACTTCTACAAAATCGATATTGTGACGATTCAGAACATCTTCGCGGATGTAGCTTGGGATACGGAGCTCTTCCGGGGAGATCAGGATAAATTTCACATTCTCGTAGCGCACCAGTGCCTCGATCAGAGAGTGAACCGTACGGCCGAATTTCAGGTCTCCGCACAGACCGATCGTAAGGTTGTCAAGACGGCCTTTCAGAGAGCGGATCGTAAGTAAATCAGTTAATGTCTGGGTGGGATGCTGGTGACCGCCGTCACCGGCGTTGATAACAGGAATAGAAGATGCCATGGATGCAACTAACGGAGCACCTTCCTTGGGATGACGCATAGCGCAGATATCTGCATAGCAGGATGTAACACGAATCGTATCAGCAACGCTTTCACCTTTGGCTGCGGAACTGGAATCAGCACTGGAAAAACCTAATACCTTACCGCCCAGATTCATCATTGCAGCTTCAAAACTGAGACGGGTACGGGTACTTGGCTCATAGAACAGAGTGGCAAGACGTTTATCGTCACAGGTGTGAGCGTATTTCTTCGGGTTCTTTTCGATATCGTTGGCCAGATCCAGAAGCTTGTCAAGCTCTTCCACGGAAAAGTCCAACGGGCTCATTAAGTGTCTCATATCATACCTCCATTTTCTGACAGCGACGATCTGCACGGGGCAGATGTACATGTGTGGGATGAAAAAATACTTAAATTCCCTTGTTCTTCATCATATAATAACCAGGGCTTTTTTTCAAGATGATTTTGTAAGTATTTTCTCAAAAAGGAGGCCTGTCAGAAACCAGAGAGGAGCATAATCAAGGCGTATGATTCCTTTGATCTGCAGGGGTGTTTCGCTGTAGTCCCAGGGGCATATACCGAAGTGCTTCAGAACGGAACCGCTGAAGAATTCTGCAAAATAAATTCCGGCAGTATAAATACAACCCCTCAGTACGGCCGGAAGGGAAGAAATTTTCTGATAGACCGGTTTGATCAGCGCCGCACAGCCATAAATGGGAAACATCAGAAGTGATGTCTGCCCGGTCATGGTTGCTTCACCGCGTATAAGCGAATGGAGGCCTGTCCAGAATACTTCCAGACAAAGACCGACAGAGCCGCAAAGCAGGAAATTATGTTTCATGGACTGTTACCACCTTTGCATGATTTTAGCCTTATTTTATTATTGCCCACCTTGAAAAAATCATTCACGAATGCTATTATTTAGGAGAAATAAATATCGCAGCAGTTCAGCTGTTATGGACGGGCAGATGCCCGGTGCCGTAAGTGTTATGGACGGCTGCAAATCTATCGTTAACAGGAGCAGACAAATGGACTATCAGCAAAGCCGGGCATATATCAGGGATGCCGAACAGTATGGAAGCGTTCTTGGCCTAGCCAATATGAAAGAACTTATGAGCCGCCTGGGTAATCCTCAGGACGACTCCAGATATATTCACATCGCCGGAACCAATGGAAAAGGTTCTGTCATTGCTTATCTTTATACCGTGCTTACAGAAGCCGGTTATCATGTGGGAAGATATATTTCGCCGACGATTTATTCTTACAGGGAAAGAATGGAAGCTGGCGGAAGGAAAGTCAGCCGTGATAAATTTGCCGGTTACATAACCAGAATTTCCAATGTAATTAACGAAATGACTGCGGAGGGGCTGCCGCATCCGACTCCTTTTGAAATCGAAACAGCCGCAGCTTTTCTTTTTTTTCAGGAAGAAAAGTGTGATCTGGTTCTTCTGGAGGTGGGAATGGGCGGTGATATGGACGCCACAAATATTATCAAAGCCCCGCTTCTTGCAGTGATTGTGTCTATAAGTCCGGATCATCAGGGCTTTCTCGGAAATACCCTGAGCGAGATCGCGGAGAAAAAAGCAGGTATCATCAAACATGGATGTGAGGCTGTGACAGTCGTGCAGCAGCCGGAAGTCAGAAAGGTGCTGACTGATACCTGCAATCGCGAAAAGGTGCCGCTGCATATCGCAGACAGGAACGAAGCCAGAGTTGTGGAAGCAGATTGTTTTGGCCAGAAGTTCTGCTATCAGGAGGAAACTTATGAGATATCTCTTGCAGGTGCCTATCAGACGGAAAATGCAGTTCTTGCACTGAAGACGCTGGAACTTCTAGAAAACCGCGGTCTTCCGACCACCATTGCCCAGAGAAAGCAGGGGCTGAAACATACCTGCTGGGGAGGCCGTTTTACTGTACTCGGGAAAGAGCCGTTGTTTATTGTGGATGGAGCGCATAATCCGGGGGCAGCGGATATGCTGGCGGCTTCCATCAGGCGTTATTTTGCGGGACGGAATATTTATTATATCATGGGGGTATTCCGTGACAAAGATTACAGGACCGTGATTGAGAAAACACATTCTTATGCCGGAAAGATCCTGACGATTCAGACTCCGGACAATCCACGGGCACTTCCGGCTGAGGAGCTGGCAGAAACTGTGAAGGAGTATCATTCGGATGTGGAGGCAATGAAAAGCATTTCCGCAGCTGTTGACCGGGTTTATGAACTGGCAGCGCCGGAGGATGTGATTCTTGCATTTGGTTCTCTGTCATTTATCGGAGAACTGACAAAAATCGTACAGAATAAAGAGAGGATAAAATCATGATAGATTTACTGGACTGCCGGAGAGAAATCGATGAAATTGATAACGAGATTATCCGGCTCTTCGAGAAACGTATGAAAGTCTGTGAGGATGTAGCGGAATATAAGATCGCTACCGGCAAAAAAGTGCTGGATCCGGAACGGGAACATTCCAAGATTCAGGCGCTGCGCGAAAAGGCACACGGAGATTTTAATGCCCTTGGAGCCCAGGAACTTTTTCAGCAGATCATGGCGATCAGCCGCAAACGCCAGTATCAGCTTCTCACAGAGCATGGTGTGGAAGAAGAAAAAGATTACGAAATGGTGGATGAACTTCCTCTGGAAAATGTCAGCGTGGTCTTTCAGGGCGTGGAAGGCGCTTACAGCTACGCTGCCATGCGTGCCTATTTTGAAGGAAAGATCAACAGCTACCATGTAAAAACCTGGCGGGATGCCATGGAAGAGGTGGCAGGCGGAAGAGCAGATTATGCAGTGCTTCCGATTGAAAATTCCACGGCGGGGATTGTGGCGGATATTTATGATCTTCTGACAGAATACCAGCTTTATATTGTGGGGGAACAGCCTGTCCGTGTGGATCATGTACTGCTGGGATTGCCGGGGGCATCTCTGGATGATGTCAAAAAAGTGTACTCCCATCCGCAGGGGCTTGCCCAGTGCAGCAAATTCCTGGAGGAACATCCGCAGTGGGAAAAGGTGAAAGAAATCAATACTGCCGGTGCTGCCAAGAAGGTGCAGGAGGAGCAGGATAAGACTCATGCAGCCATTGCCAGCAGAGAAGCCGGAAAGGTGTTCGGGCTTCAGGTGCTTGCAGAAAATATCTGTCATAACGGGCAGAATGTGACGAGATTTATCATTGTCAGCAGAAATCCGGTTTATGTAAAAAAAGCCAATAAAATCAGTGTCTGCTTTGAGCTGCTTCATTCCAGCGGAACTCTTTACAATATGCTTTCTCATATTATTTATAATGGATTGAATATGACAAAAATAGAGTCACGCCCGATTCCGGGGAAAAACTGGGAATACCGTTTCTTTGTGGATTTTGAAGGAAATCTGGAGGAAAGCGCGGTAAAGAATGCACTGCGCGGACTTCAGGCAGAAGCCAACCGCATGCGTGTGCTTGGCTGCTATGCAGTGACGATGGAATAGAGCGTAGGAAACATTGCAGAACAAGCTGCGGAGAAAGAATAGAAATACAAGAAAAATATATTGTGATAAAAACATCCTGCAGATGCAGAATGAGATTACAATGCGAAAAAGCATGAAATACGAGGAGAATGAAAAAATGGTTAGGATTCAGGAATGTGTACTCTACCGTGATTTTCAGCACGGAGAGATTCTGGAGAAAATGACAGCTCTGATGAATGCCTGTGAGAGTGGTCAGGAACAGTTAAAAGAACAGGAAAATACGTTTTTTGAGTGTATGAACGGTCTGGTGGAAATGGCAGGTTCCTACGGATTTTCCGGGAATCTGTGGCACAATTATCTGACGTTCCTTCTGGTCAATCACGAAAATGCCTTCAGTACGGCGAGTGAAATCAGGGGAGCAGTGGAAGGCAGTATCAATGAGCTTGCAAGAAATGATTTTGCAATCTTTAAAGAACTGTATGATTTTGATCTGGAAAAGCTTGGAAGTGTGTTTGGAACTGCATGCTGTAAGGTCATCTGCGACTATCAGAATGTCAATGGCAACAGCAAGATGTTCAATTCCAGAATCCGTGACAGAATCTGCAGTATGAGCAGAACACTGGCTGCTGCAGAGACAACGGAAGAATTTATGGAAGACATGGTGCAGTTTTACAAGGATTTTGGTGTAGGCAAGCTGGGACTGCACAAGGCGTTCCGCATTGCACATGATGACAATGGAAAAGTAGTCATCGAACCGATTACCAGGATTGCTCATGTGCAGCTGGATGATCTGGTGGGCTATGAGATTCCGAAGAAGAAACTCATTGAGAATACCGAAGCATTTGTCAGGGGAAGAAAATCCAACAACTGTCTGTTGTTTGGAGATGCCGGCACCGGCAAATCATCCAGTATTAAGGGAATCCTGAACCGTTACTATGACGAGGGACTCCGTATTATTGAAGTTTATAAGCATCAGTTCCAGGATCTGAATGATGTGATCGCTCAGATCAAGAACCGGAATTATAAGTTTATTATTTATATGGACGATCTGTCCTTTGAAGAATTTGAAATCGAATACAAATATCTGAAAGCAGTAATTGAGGGCGGTCTGGAGAAAAAACCGGACAATATTCTGATTTATGCCACGAGCAACCGGCGCCATCTGGTACGCGAGCGTTCCAGTGATAAGCTGGAGATTATGGATGATGACGATCTGCATTCTTCCGATACCGTGCAGGAGAAGCTTTCCCTGGTATACCGTTTTGGCGTTCGTATCTATTTCGGTGCTCCGAACAAAAAAGAATTCCAGAATATCGTCAGAGTTCTGGCACAGCGTTACGGAATTACCATGCCGGAAGAACAGCTCATGCTGGAAGCCAACAAATGGGAATTGTCCCACGGCGGCCTGACCGGAAGAACAGCGCAGCAGTTTATTGATTATCTGCTTGGAACAGTGGAAAATTAATGCGGTAACAGGGAACCGCTGAAGAAGGAGATGGGGATATGGCAGTGACAACTTTTGCAGCAATTGATGTGGGGTCATACGAAACCAGTATGAAAATCTTTGAATTTTCGAGAAAGGCGGGATTCAAAGAACTGAACTACGTAAGATATCGTCTGGAATTGGGAAGGGGTTCTTATACGGGTGGTCGTCTGGATGTCAATATGGTGGATGAGCTGTGCGAGATTCTGCAGGATTTCAAAAAGATGATGAAGGAGTTCGGTGTGGAGGAATACCGGGCATGCGCAACCAGTGCATTTCGCGAATTGAAAAATCCAATCCTGATCATTGAGCAGATTTATCAGAGAACAGGCGTAAGAATTGAAGTATTAAGTAATGCGGAGCAGCATTTCCTGGGGTACAAATCAATCGCAGCCATTGAAACCGGATTTAAGAAAATGATCCAGAAAGGAACCGCCATTCTGGATGTGGGCGGCGGCAGCCTGCAGGTCTCTCTGTTTGACAAGGATGCGCTGGTGACCACGCAGAGTTTGAAAATGGGAAGTCTTCGTATCCGTGAACGTCTGAAAGAGCTTGGCAAGCAGAATATCCATTATGACCAGCTGATTGAAGAATTTATCCGAAATGACCTGACTGCCTTTCAGCGGCTGCATCTGAAAGACCGGGATATCAAAAATGTGATTCTCATGGGAGATCTTCTGACAGACACGATCTTCAAAGAAGAACTGGACGATCATATTATTACCAGAGCGGAATTTATCAACCGTTATCAGAATACGGTAGATAAGACGGAAGAAGTTCTGGCGGAAGAACTTGGGATGGATGAAGAATATGCCTCCCTTGTCATTCCAACGATGGTCATCTGTAAGAATTTCCTGGATATTTTCAATGCGGAGTCCATCTGGGTTCCCGGAGTTTCCCTTCTTGACGGGCTTGCCTATGATTTTGGCGAGAAGAAGAAATTCATTAAGAGTGTTCACAATTTTGAGAATGATATTCTGGTGGCTTCCAGAAATATTGCAAAGCGCTATTCCAGCGGAAAGAATCATATTCAGGGAACGACAGATCTGGCACTGACTATTTTTGACAGCATGAAGAAGGTGCATGGCATGGGCTCCAGAGAACGGCTGCTTCTCCAGATTGCCGTACAGCTTCATGACTGCGGAAAATACATCAGTCTCGGAGATGTGGCAGAGTGTTCCTACCGGATCATTATGGCAACAGAAATAATCGGGCTTTCCACGGAGGAGAGACAGATCATTGCCAATGCGGTGCGGTATAATACGACAGAATTTGTATATTATGATGAAAGGAACGATGATGGTTCCGGCCTTGACAGGAAACGTTATCTTCTTGTGGCAAAACTGACGGCAATTCTCCGTCTGGCCAATGCGATGGACAGAAGCCATTATCAGAAAGTACAGGGGCTGCGCGCAGTTCTGAAAGACAGAGAACTGCAGCTGATCATCGATTCCAATCGTGATATTTCTCTGGAATTGGGACTGCTGAAAGATAAGGTCAAGTTCTTTGAGGAAGTATTTGGTATCCGTCTGGTTCTCAGACGCAAGAGAAAAATGTAGAGGTGGGTGCAATGATGGATCTGAAAAATTTTGAAAAACCGGAATATTTTGTAAACAGAGAGTTGAGCTGGCTGAAGTTTGATGAAAGGGTTCTGAGTGAAGCAAAGGATAAAAGTCTTCCACTGTTTGACAGGCTGAAATTTTTAAGTATTACTTCTTCCAATCTGGATGAATTTTATATGGTGCGTGTGGCGTCTCTGAAAGATCAGGTGCATGCCGGATATGAAAAAACGGACATTGCCGGACTGACACCGAAGGAACAGCTGAAAGAAATCAGCGCCCAGACCCATGAACTGGTGCATACACAGTATAATACGCTGACCCGTTCTCTCCTCCCTCTTCTGGAAAAAGCAGGATTACATATGATTCTGGAGCATGAGGAGCTTACGGATGATCAGAAAGAGTATGTGGACCGCTATTTTGAGGATAATGTTTATCCGGTATTGACTCCTATGGCGATGGATTCTTCCAGACCGTTCCCGCTGATCCGGAATAAGACATTGAATATCGGAGCACTGATTTCGAAAAAAGACCGCAAAAAAGACAAAGAAGTACTGGAATTTGCCACGGTGCAGGTTCCCTCCGTGCTGCCGCGTGTGATTGAGATCCCGTCCGGCAAAGAGGGTGTGAGAGCAGTGATCATGCTGGAGGAGATTATCGAGAGAAATATCGGTAAACTGTTTTTGAGCAATGATGTGGTATGTGCCCATCCGTACCGTATTATGAGAAATGCGGATCTGAGTATTGACGAGGATGAAGCAGAGGATCTTCTGGTAGAAATCCAGAAGCAGCTGAAAAAGCGTCAGTGGGGAGAAGTGATCCGTCTGGAAGTGGAAGACAAGATGGATAAACGTCTTCTGAAAATACTGAAAACAGAATTTGAAATTAAAAATGAAGATATCTTTTCCATCAGCGGTCCGCTGGATCTGACGATGCTGATGAAGGTTTACGGACTGGACGGCTTTGATGAGTACAAGACGCCGAAATATGTACCTGCTCCTGTGCCGGCTTTTCAGAATGACAAGGATATTTTCCAGGTTATCCGTGAGGGAGATGTATTTTTGCATCACCCGTATATGAGCTTTGATCCTGTTGTGAATTTTGTGCGTCAGGCTGCAAAAGATCCGGATGTTCTGGCTATCAAACAGACGCTGTATCGTGTCAGCGGCAATTCTCCGATCATTGCGGCACTTGCACAGGCTGCCGAGAACGGCAAGCAGGTTTCCGTTCTGGTGGAGTTGAAAGCGCGCTTCGATGAGGAGCACAATATCGTCTGGGCGAAAATGCTGGAAAAAGCGGGCTGTCATGTTATTTACGGTCTTGTGGGATTGAAGACACACAGCAAGATTACCCTGGTGGTCAGAAGAGAGGAAACCGGAATCCGCAGATATGTGCATATGGCGACCGGTAACTATAATGATTCCACTGCCAAACTTTATACAGACTGTGGCGTGTTCAGCTGCGACGAACGTTTCGGAGAAGATGCAACAGCCGTATTTAATATGCTTTCCGGTTATTCGGAACCGAAGCGATGGAACAAACTGATCGTGGCTCCAATCTGGATGAAGAATCGTTTCCTGAAGCTGATCGAGAGAGAAGCGGAAAATGCGAAAAACGGGCTTCCGGCTTATATCCGTGCAAAGATGAATTCTCTCTGTGATCCGGTGATCATGTCAGCTTTGTATTATGCGTCCTCCTGCGGGGTACAGATCGATCTTCTGGTGCGCGGTATCTGCTGTCTGAAAGTGGGCATTCCTGGTGTCAGTGAGAATATCCATGTACGCTCCATTGTTGGGGAATTTCTGGAACACAGCCGTATTTTCTGTTTCTGCAATGGCGGAAATGAAGAAGTTTATATGGGAAGTGCAGACTGGATGCCGCGTAATCTGGACCGCCGTGTGGAGATTGTCTTCCCTGTAGAAGACGAGTCGATTCGTGCGGAAGCCATCCATGTTCTGGATCTGGAATTTAAAGACAATGTTAAAGCACATATTCTTCAGCCGGATGGAACTTATGTGAAACTGGATAAGAGAGGAAAGGCGCTTGTCAATTCCCAGATGGAATTCTGCAGAGAAGCGCAGGAAAAAGCGGCCGGAAATAAAAAGCAGAATAAAGAAAAGTCCAGAGTTTTCGTTCCGGCAGAACCGGCAGAGGATCCTGAGGAAGAGAAGTAAGCGTTTTACAGACTGTACAGTACTTACGGGTGATATGCCCTGTGAAGTGCTGTGCAGTTTTATTTTATCATAGGAAAGTGCTGTGCATTTGCCTATGATATAAAAAGCCCTTCGGGCAGGATTCTGGAGCAGACGAGTGAATGACAAGGATCGATTGATTTACAAAATTGACGATCAAAATGTATATATTCTTGCATGTCGTTATTATTATGGAGACAGATGATATTGTATATATAAAAAAGTGTAGCCTGCATTCAAAAAATGTAACTACACTTTTTATGTCCGAAAATAAGAAAAACCTTGAAAAATCAAGGTTTTCGTTGAATATTCCTAGCAGCCAGTACGGGAATCGAACCCGTGTTTTCGCCGTGAGAGGGCGACGTCTTGACCCCTTGACCAACTGGCCATGTCTTAACCGACTTGTTCAGTATACACCAGTTCTGAGAAATATGCAAGCACTTTTTTTTCTTTATCAAAATTTTTTTGTTTTATCAAAAATTCTTAAAAATATAAAAAAAGACTTGCATTTTTCGTAAAGTAGTGTATACTAAATAAGTCAGTTAAAACAAGGCCAGTTGGTCAAGGGGTCAAGACGTCGCCCTCTCACGGCGAAAACACGGGTTCGATTCCCGTACTGGCTGTTAGAAATGATAAAAACCAATCAAGCAGATACTTGATTGGTTTTTTTTTCTTGCCAAACAGGTAGAAAATGGGTTATCATAATAGAACTGATGTTTACTATTAGAAAGATAGAAAAGTTCCGGACAACAGATATGTCCATAGGATTGAAAGAAAGGAAATGTAACAGCATGGCAAAAAAGGAAACTTATGATGCAGGCAGTATCTCTGTTCTGGAAGGTCTGGAGGCGGTCCGCAAGCGCCCCGGTATGTATATCGGAAGCGTGTCACGGAAAGGTCTGAATCATTTGATATATGAAATTGTTGACAATGCAGTGGATGAACATCTGGCAGGGTACTGCGACCGGATCCATGTGGTTCTGGAGAAGGACGGTTCCTGTACCGTAGATGACAACGGCCGAGGAATTCCTGTGGACATGCATGAGAAAGGGGTTTCCGCAGAGCGGCTGGTTTTTACCACACTTCATGCGGGAGGCAAGTTTGACAACTCTGCCTATAAGACCAGCGGAGGACTGCATGGAGTGGGTTCTTCTGTAGTAAATGCCCTTTCCACGTACCTGGATATCAAGATCAGCCGTGATGGATATATCCATCATGATTATTATGAACGGGGTGTACCGGCACTGGAACTGGAAGATGGTCTTCTGCCGAAGCTCGGCCGGACAAAAGCCACCGGAACCTGTATCAATTTCCTGCCGGATCCGGAAATATTCGAAAAGACCCGTTTTTCCGCAACAGAGGTAAAAAGCAGGCTTCATGAAACGGCTTATCTGAATCCGGATCTGACCATTCTGTTTGAAGATCTGAGAGGGGAAACACCGGAGAAAATCGAATACCATGAACCGGATGGAATCATTGGTTTTATCAAAGACCTGAATCAGAATACGGAAGCACTTCATGAGCCTGTGTACTTTAAGGGAGAATCCGAAGGTATCCAGGTAGAAGTGGCTTTTCAGTTTACCAATGAATTTCGGGAAAATGTACTGGGATTCTGTAATAATATTTATAATGCAGAAGGTGGTACCCATCTGACCGGTTTCAAAACGACGTTCACAGCGGTTATGAATACCTATGCCAGAGAAATCGGAGTACTGAAGGAAAAAGATTCGAATTTTACAGGTGCAGATATCCGAAACGGTATGACAGCAGTTGTTTCTATCAAACATCCTACACCGCGGTTTGAGGGTCAGACCAAGACAAAGCTGGACAATCAGGATGCGGCCAAGGCTGCCGGCAAGGTAGTGGGAGAGCAGATGGTACTCTATTTTGACCGTAATCTGGAAACGTTGAAAACCATTCTTTCCTGTGCGGAAAAAGCAGCAAAAATCCGGAAAACAGAGGAACGTGCAAAAACCAATCTTCTGACGAAGCAGAAATATTCCTTTGACTCCAATGGCAAGCTTGCCAACTGTGAGAAGAAAGATCCTTCTCAGTGTGAAATCTTTATCGTGGAGGGAGACTCTGCGGGAGGTTCCGCCAAGACTGCGAGAAACCGCAATTATCAGGCAATCCTTCCGATCAGGGGCAAGATCCTGAATGTTGAGAAAGCTTCCATAGATAAGATTCTCGCGAATGCGGAAATCAAGACGATGATCAATGCTTTTGGATGCGGATTTTCCGAGGGATACGGGAATGATTTTGACATATCCAAACTGCGCTATGATAAGATTGTGATCATGGCCGATGCCGATGTGGACGGCGCGCATATTTCCACCCTTCTTCTGACGCTGTTTTACCGTTTCATGCCAGAGTTGATTTATGAGGGCCATGTGTATATCGCTATGCCTCCTCTTTACAAAGTTATGCCGAAGAAAGGCGCAGAAGAGTACCTTTATGATGATAAAGCACTGGAAAAATACCGTCGTACCCATAAGCCGGGCTCTTTTACCCTGCAGCGATACAAAGGTCTTGGAGAAATGGATGCGGAGCAGTTATGGGAGACGACACTGAATCCGGAGACCCGTATGATGAAGCGGGTGGAAATCGAAGATGCGCGTCTGGCTTCCAGCGTGACAGAAATTCTGATGGGAAGTGAGGTACCTCCAAGGAAGAATTTCATCTACGAGCATGCGAGAGACGCAGAACTGGATATCTGACAGTTATCTGTCCGAATGAAATGATGTATCAGGAACGGAAAGGAACAATATGGAAACAAAACAGGAAAATATCATCCGTACCGATTATGCGGAGGTCATGCAGAAATCCTATATTGACTATGCCATGAGCGTAATTATTTCCCGTGCTCTGCCGGATGTGCGGGACGGGCTGAAGCCGGTACAGAGAAGAACGTTATATGATATGTATGAGCTGGGCATCCGGTATGACCGCCCGTATCGTAAATGCGCCCGTATCGTAGGTGATACCATGGGTAAATATCATCCCCACGGTGACAGCTCGATTTATGAAGCCCTTGTGGTCATGGCTCAGGATTTCAAAAAAGGAAAGACCTTGGTGGACGGGCACGGAAACTTTGGCTCCATTGAAGGAGATGGTGCCGCTGCCATGCGATATACAGAGGCACGTCTGGAGAAACTGACTCAGGAAGTATTTCTGGGAGATCTGGATAAAGATGTTGTAGATTTCATGCCAAATTTTGATGAGACGGAGAAAGAACCGGTGGTTCTTCCTGTGCGGATTCCCAATATTCTGGTAAATGGTGCGGACGGAATTGCCGTTGGTATGGCGACCAGTATTCCGCCTCACAATCTGGGGGAAGTCATCGATGCGGTCAAAGCATATATGAAAGACAGCAATATCAGTGTGAAAGGTCTGATGCGCTATATCAAGGGACCTGATTTTCCTACCGGCGGGATTGTGGTCAACAAAGATGACCTCAGAAATATTTACGAGACAGGTACCGGAAAGATCCGTCTCAGAGGCCGGGTGGAAGTGGAAAAATTAAAAGGCGGCAGACAGCAGCTGGTGATTACGGAAATTCCCTACACCATGCTTGGTGCCAATATCGGTAAATTCCTGAATGATGTGGCAGGTCTGGTGGAAACGAAAAAGACGACCGACATCGTGGATATTTCCAATCAGTCATCCAAAGAAGGAATCCGTATTGTACTGGAACTGAAAAAAGACACAGATGTGGAAAACCTTACGAATATGCTGTATAAAAAGACCCGGCTGGAGGATACCTTCGGTGTCAACATGCTGGCTGTTGCGGACGGAAGGCCGGAAACGCTGAGTCTGAAACAGATTATCGAACATCATGTGGACTTTTTGTTTGAAGTGACGACCAGAAAATACAAAACACTTCTCGCAAAGGAACTGGAAAAAAAGGAAATCCAGGAAGGCCTGATCAAAGCGTGTGATGTAATCGACCTGATCATCGAAATCCTTCGCGGCAGCAAGAACCGGGAACAGGTGAAGAGATGTCTGGTTGACGGAATTACGGAAGGAATCCGTTTCCGGACAAAAGCAAGCGAAAAAGCCGCAAAGAATCTGCGGTTTTCTGAACGTCAGGCCAATGCGATCCTGGAAATGCGTCTCTACAAGTTGATCGGACTGGAGATCGAGGCTCTTCAGGCAGAGTATAGGGAAACGGTAAAAAATATCAACCTTTATCAGGATATTCTGGATAATTATGATTCCATGTCAGCCGTGATCATGAAGGAACTGGATGATATTAAAAAGGAATATAATACCAGACGCCGTACATCTGTGGAGAATGCAGAAGAAGCGGTTTACGAAGAGAAGAAGATGGAAGAAATGGAAGTCTGCTTCCTCATGGACCGTTTTGGTTATATGAAACTGATCGACAAGACAGCATATGAGAGAAATAAGGAAGCTGTCCACGGGGAAAATAAATATGTTTTCACCTGTATGAATACGGATAAAATCTGTATGTTTACAGATACCGGAAAAATGCATACCATAAAAGTTGCAGATATCCCGCTGGTACGTTTCCGCGACAAGGGAACTCCTGCGGATAATCTCAGTAATTATGACAGTACGCAGGAGCAGATGATTTATGTGGGACCGATGGCACAGGTCAGCCGGTCTTCCCTGCTGTTTGTGACAGAAAGCTCCATGTGCAAGATTGTAGAGGGCACAGAATTTGATGTGGCAAAACGTACCATTGCCGCTACGAAACTGGGAGACGGTGACCGTCTGATCTTTGTGGGAAATGCAGATGAGATGGAGCATGTGGTGCTTCAGAGCCGGAACGGCTGTTTCCTGCGGTTCCTGAAAAACGAAGTTCCGGTGAAGAAAAAAGGCGCGGTCGGTGTACGCGGAATGAAACTTGCAGAAGGAGATCTTCTGGAACATGCATATCTTCTGGAAGGACATCAGGAGTACGCGATTACCTATCATGAGAAGCAGTATTCATTGAATAAAGTGAAACTGGCAAAACGTGATACCAAAGGAACAAAACCGCGCATTTAGCACATCGAAAAAAATCCCTTGATTTTCTGAAATGATAGTGTTAGAATGTAGGAAACTGGATGATGGATAGCATGAGAGTGGGCTTCGGTCCACTCTTTTATGTGTAATCCGAAATTTTGAAAGGAAGGTGGGTATTATGAGCAGGCGCGAAGAATACGAGCAGAGAGCAGAAGCCCTGCTGACTCCTATTGTGGACGCCAACGGATTTGAACTGGTGGATGTGGAATATGTCAAGGAAGCCGGAGAATGGTATCTCAGAGGCTACATTGATAAACCCGGCGGAATCACGGTAAATGACTGTGAGACTGTCAGCCGCGCGTTCAGTGACAAACTGGATGAGGAAGATTTCATCGACGAAAGCTACATTATGGAGATCAGTTCTCCGGGACTTGACAGACCTTTGAAGAAAGAGAAGGATTTTGTAAGAAGCATGGGAAAACTGATAGAGATCCGTACCTACCGTCCGATCGAAAAACAAAAGGAGTTCTGCGGAGTTCTGACCGCATATGATAGTAACAGTGTTACAATTGACGAGGACGGCACCGAGCGTACTTTTGACAAAAAAGAAATCGCACTGATCCGTCTGGCGATCGAGTTCTAGTAATTGACAAATCAGGAGGAAAAGAGAAAAATGAACAAAGAGTTGATGGATGCGCTGAACATTCTGGAAAAAGAAAAAAACATCAGCAAAGATACTCTGCTTGGTGCGATTGAACAGTCTTTGCTCCAGGCCTGCAAGAATCATTTCGGAAAAGCGGACAATGTACATGTTGCCATTAATCCGGAAACCTGTGATTTTAAGGTCATGGCAGACAGAACCGTTGTGGAGTATGCAGAGGATCCGGCTCTGGAGATCTCGCTGGTGGATGCCCAGAAGATCAATACCAGTGCAGAAATCGGTGATACCGTTCAGGTAGAGATCCATTCCAGGGAATTCGGAAGAATTGCAACCCAGAATGCAAAAAATGTGATCCTGCAGAAAATCCGTGAGGAAGAACGCAAGGTACTGTATGATCAGTATTACGGACAGGAAAAAGAAGTTGTGACCGGTATCGTTCAGCGCGTGATGGGCAAGAATGTCAGCATTAATCTTGGAAAGGCTGATGCGATCCTCAGTGAGAACGAACAGGTAAAAGGAGAGGAATTCAAACCTACCGAACGTATCAAAGTTTATATTCTGGAAGTAAAGGATACCCCGAAAGGACCGAGAATCCTGGTTTCCAGAACTCATCCTGGCCTGGTGAAACGCCTGTTTGAATCAGAAGTTGCAGAAGTACAGTCCGGTATCGTGGAAATCAAGAGTATTGCCAGAGAAGCAGGTTCCCGTACAAAGATCGCTGTATGGAGCAACAATCCTGATGTAGATCCGGTTGGAGCCTGTGTAGGTAAAAACGGGGAGCGTGTCGGCGTGATCGTCAATGAGCTTCGCGGAGAAAAGATCGATATCGTCAACTGGGATGAAAACCCGGCCATTCTGATCGAAAATGCGTTAAGTCCGGCCAAAGTCATTGCGGTAATGGCAGATCCGGATGAGAAAACAGCACTGGTAGTCGTTCCGGATTATCAGCTTTCCCTTGCAATCGGTAAGGAAGGACAGAATGCCCGTCTGGCAGCCCGTCTGACCGGATTTAAGATCGATATCAAGAGTGAGACCAAGGCAAGAGAAGCCGGCGATCTTTACGATTATGAGGATGATGACGAGTACTACGAAGATGAGGAAGAATACGGAGAAGACGCAGAATATGCGGAAGAATCCGATGAAATAGCAGAAACAGGTGAAGAAACGTCAGACGATGGGGCAGAAGATGCTGTAACTGAACAAGACAGTGAAGAAGCTCCGGAGGAAGAACGTGAGGAGGCAGCAGCGGAAGAAGAATGAAAACAAAAAGTAAGATTCCCATGCGCCAGTGCACCGGCTGCAGGGAAATGAAAAGCAAAAAAGAAATGATCCGTGTTCTGAAAACTGCAGAGGATGAAATTATCCTGGATTCCACCGGTAAGAAGAACGGTAGGGGAGCTTACCTGTGTTTTTCTATGGACTGCCTTGAAAAAGCAATCAAAAGTCATGGTCTGGAACGTTCGCTGAAAGCTTCGATTCCGGAGGAAGTTTATCAGAACCTGAAAAAGGAGTTTGAAGCGATTGAAAAATAATAAGGTTTTGTCACTGGTAGGCCTCGCAACAAAAGCCGGAAAGACGGTCAGCGGAGAATTTTCCACTGAGAAATCTGTCAAAACAGGAAAAGGCTTCCTAGTGCTGGTTGCCGACGATGCCTCCATGAATACGAAAAAGAAATTTCGGAATATGTGTGAGTATTATGAAGTGCCGATCTATTTTTTTTCAGATAAAGAAGGTCTGGGAAAAGCCATGGGAAAAGAATTCCGTGCCAGCCTTGCTGTACAGGACGAGAATTTTGCGAAAGCAATCAGAAAGGAACTGGAGCAGGAGCAGGCATAAGGAGGTAGAGAAATGGCTGGGATCAGAGTGCATGAGATTGCCCGGCAGCTGGGCAGACAGAATAGAGAGGTCATGGAACTATTACAGAAACATGGGATCACTGTCAAAAGTCATATGACGATGGTGGATGAATCTCATATTACAATGCTGAAAGAAAAATTTGAAAAGATGGGAAAGGAGCATATTGCCAACGTGGATACTTCCAAAGAAGAAAAGATGGTAAACATGAAGCCGGAAGCTGAGAAAGCAGAGGCTCCTAAAAAGAAAAAAAATATTATTCGTGTATATCACGCTCAGAATGCAAGCGACGGAGGAAAGAACAGAACAAGAAAGCCGGGGGCTGAAAGAAAACCGTCTCAGAGACCGCAGGGAGCACCTGCACAGGGACAGAAAGCTCAGGGAACTGCTTCTCAGACACAGAAAAATCAGGCAGAAGCACAGAGTCAGAAACCTCAGACTGCAGTAACTCAGAATCAGAAGCCTCAGACTGCAGTACCGCAGAGTCAGAAACCGCAGGCAGCAGCTGAAAAACCGCAGAAAGCTGCAGAAACCAGAACTCCCGCAGAGCAGCAGAATGCTTCCGCTGTACAGCCGAAGCCGGCAGCACCTGCAGCAGAGAAGCCGAAGACACCGGAGGTAAAAGCAGCAGAAACTGCAGTACCGTCAGCACAGAATGCTTCCAGACCGGCACAGCAGGCACCGGCAGGTACACGTCTTCAGCAGACGCGTACAAATAACAGAGATAACCGGGAAGCGAGAGAACCGCGTGAGAACAGAGACAACCGGGATTTCCGCGAGAGACGCGACAATCGTGATAACCGCGCTCCAAGAGATGCACGCAGCAATGACAGAAGACCGGGAGACCGGAACAGCCAGAATCGAAACGGCCAGGACCGTCCGCAGAGAAATAATGACGGTCAGAATCGTTCGTTCAGAAACAATGATGGTCAGAATCGTTCCTTCCGACAGGGAGAGAACAATGGAAACCGCGGACCGAGACCACAGGGACGTCCGCAGGGCGCTCAGGAACGTTCAGAAGGAAGAAATGACAGCGGAAGATTCGGCGGCAGCCAGAACCGTCCGGGCCAGAACCGCGGCGGTCAGCGTCAGAACACCAGAAAGAATGATAATGAAGCAGTATTTGCTCCGGAGCTGACCAAAACATCCAAGGACAGCAAGAGAGAAAGAGACAGAGAAAACAAAAACAAGAAAAAAGATTTTGATAAAACCTCCAATATGGGACACCGTCCGAATCAGAATGGCCGCAAGACCGGAGTGAAACTGCCGAAGGCATTGCAGAAACCGGTTCCTCAGCCAAAACAGGAGGAGAAGAAGCCGGAAGTAAAAGAAATTGTCCTTCCGGAGAAAATGACCATCCGTGAGCTTGCAGAAGCGATGAAAATGCAGCCGTCTGCAATTGTTAAGAAACTCTTCATGCAGGGTATTATGGTTACTGTGAACCATGAGATCGATTTTGAAAAAGCTCAGGAAATCGCACTGGAATATGACATCATTGCAGAACAGGAAGAAAAGGTGGATGTAATCGAAGAGCTTCTGAAAGAAGACGAGGAAGATGAAGAAACAATGATTTCAAGACCGCCTGTAGTCTGCGTTATGGGACACGTTGACCATGGTAAGACTTCCCTTCTGGATGCCATCCGTAATACCAATGTTACCAGAGGTGAGGCCGGCGGTATTACCCAGCACATCGGTGCTTATGTGGTAAATATCAACGGACAGAAGATCACATTCCTGGATACACCAGGACATGAGGCATTTACTGCAATGCGTATGCGCGGTGCCAATGCGACAGATATCGCAGTACTTGTAGTTGCAGCGGATGATGGTGTTATGCCGCAGACGGTAGAAGCAATCAGCCATGCCAAAGCAGCAGGTGTGGAAATCATCGTTGCCATCAATAAGATCGATAAACCAAGTGCAAACATCGAACGTGTAAAACAGGAACTTTCCGAATATGAACTGATTCCGGAAGACTGGGGAGGAAGCACGGTATTTGTACCGGTATCTGCACATACCGGAGAAGGAATCGAGACTCTTCTGGAAATGATCCTTCTTACTGCTGAAGTTGCAGAACTGAAGGCAAACCCGGATCGTGCCGCAAGAGGTCTTGTCATCGAAGCTCAGCTTGATAAAGGAAAAGGTCCGGTTGCAACCATTCTGGTTCAGAAAGGTACTCTTCATGTGGGCGATTTCATTGCAGCAGGCGCATGCAGCGGTAAAGTACGTGCGATGATGGATGATAAGGGACGCCGTGTGAAAGAGGCAGGTCCGTCTACTCCGGTAGAGATTCTGGGTCTTGGCGATGTTCCGAATGCCGGTGAGATCATTATGTCCTTTGACAGTGACAAAGAGGCCAAGAACTTTGCAGGTGCATTCGTATCTGAGAATAAGAACCGTCTTCTGGAGGAAACCAAGGGCAAACTGTCTTTGGATAACCTGTTTGACCAGATTCAGGCCAGCGATCTGAAAGAACTTCCGATCATTGTAAAAGCGGATGTACAGGGTTCTGTGGAAGCAGTAAAACAGAGTCTTGTGAAGCTGTCCAATGAAGAAGTGGTTGTCAGAGTCATCCATGGAGGCGTTGGTGCCATCAATGAATCGGACGTTTCTCTGGCAGCAACCTCCAATGCGATCATTATTGGATTTAATGTACGTCCGGACGCAATGGCAAAACAGCTTGCAGAGCAGGAAGGCGTAGATCTGCGTCTGTACAAAGTCATTTATCAGGCAATCGAAGATGTGGAATCTGCAATGAAAGGTATGCTGGATCCGGTATTTGAAGAAAAAGTCATCGGTCATGCAGAAGTACGTCAGCTGTTTAAGGCATCCGGTGTGGGAACGATTGCAGGAAGTTATATTCTGGATGGTGTATTCCAGAGAAACTGCAAGGTTCGTATTTCCAGAGAAGGCGAACAGATCTTTGAAGGTGAACTTGGCTCTTTGAAGAGATTCAAGGATGATGTGAAAGAAGTGAAGGCAGGCTATGAATGTGGTCTTGTATTTGCCGGATTTAATGATGTAAAAGAAGAAGATAAGGTAGAAGCCTATATTATGGTAGAAGTACCAAGATAGAATACCGACAGGAGTGAGACTGAATGAGAAAAAACAGCATTAAGAATACGCGTATCAATGGAGAAGTTCAGAAAGAATTGAGTTCCATTATCCGCGGTGAGATTAAGGACCCGCGCATTCATCCCATGACTTCCGTTATGTCTGTGGAAGTGGCGCCGGATCTGAAAACATGCAAAGCTTATATCAGTGTTCTCGGCACCCAGGAAGCAAAGGAGAATACCATCCGGGGACTTTCCAGTGCAGAAGGTTATATCCGCCGTCAGCTCGCCAGAAATCTGAATCTGCGGAATACACCGGAAATTCGTTTTATTCTGGATGAATCGATTGAATATGGTGTGAATATGTCAAAACTCATAGATGATGTGAACAGAAAGGATGCGTCCGCAAAAGAAGCGGCCGAGGCAGAAGAGGAACAGGAATAAAATTTCCTGTTCTCCTGTCTGCAGCGCATCTGCTGCGGGAAGCATGGGAGGTAAGCATGAATAATATTGCAGAAGTACTGGACCAGGTAAAGACGATGGGAATCGCAGGGCATATCCGTCCGGATGGAGATTGTGTGGGGTCCTGCATGGCGCTGTATCTTTATGTGAAAGAGTATTATCCGGAAATTCAGGTGGATGTCTATCTGGATCATCCGAAACCGATTTTTTCTCATATTGATTGCATGGATGAAATAAAAACAGAGACAGACGGAGAAAAAGAATATGATCTGTTTGTCACCTGTGATGTCAGCTCCAGAGATCGTCTTGCTCTCGCCGGAGAGTATTTTGAAAAGGCCAAAAAGACAGTCTGCATCGATCATCATATCAGCAACTCGGGATTTGCCCGGATCAATTATATCCGCGGAGAAATAAGCTCTGCGTGTGAAGTGCTTTATGGCCTTCTTGATTCGGAAAAGGTGAATCAGAGAGTGGCAGTTCCAATTTATACCGGTATGATTCACGATACCGGTGTATTCCAGTATTCGTCAACCTCTCCGGAAACGATGAGAATTGCCGGACAGTTGATGAAAACGGGATTTAATTTCAGCAGGATCATTGATGAGTCCTTCTATGAAAAGACATATATTCAGAATCAGATTATGGGACGTGTGCTTGCAGAGAGCATTATGCTGCTGGACGGCAAATGTATTATCGGTTATCTCCGAAGAAGAGATCTGGATTTTTATGGTGTGGACGGCAAGGATCTTGATGGGATCGTCAGCCAGCTTCGTTTGACAAAGGGCGTGGAAGTGGCAATGTTCCTTTACGAGGTGGAGAGTCAGAAGTTCAAGGTGTCTCTGCGTTCCAACGGAAGAGTGGATGTGAGCAGGATCGCTGTCTATTTCGGAGGCGGCGGACATATGAGAGCTGCGGGAATCGATATGATGGGATCTCTGCATGACGTGATCAATAATATTACAGGCGAGATCGAGCGTCAGCTGCTCCTGTGCCGGGAGGTATGATGGACGGAATACTGATCATCCGAAAGGAAAAAGGATATACATCTCATGATGTGGTGGCAAAGCTGAGAGGCATTCTTCATATGAAAAAAATCGGGCATACAGGTACGCTGGATCCGGATGCGGAAGGAGTTCTCCCGATAGCTCTGGGTAAAGCCACCAGACTCTGTGAGATGCTGACAGATAAGGAAAAAACCTATGAGGCACTTCTTCACCTGGGAATTGAAACAGATACGCAGGATATGACCGGGAAAGTTCTGGCTGAAAAAGAAGTCACGGCAACAGAAAAAGAGGTCCGGTCAGTGATGCAGTCTTTTCTGGGAGACCAGATGCAGGTTCCGCCCATGTATTCCGCACTGAAGGTAAACGGCAGAAAGCTTTACGAACTGGCAAGGGAAGGAAAAGAAATCAAACGGGAAGCCAGGCCGGTGCATTTTTTTGCGATTGAGATCAAAGAGATGCAGCTTCCCTTTGTCCGGTTTTCTGTCACCTGCAGTAAGGGAACCTATATCCGTACGCTATGTCACGATATAGGCAGGGCGCTTGGATGCGGAGGATGTATGCAGGAGCTTGTCCGTACAGCATCGGGCAGATTTGCCATAGAGGAAAGTGTGACCCTTTCCCAGGTACAGGAAGCAGCAGAAAAGGGAACGGTATCGGAACTGGTAATCGGAATTGAAGAAATTCTGTCAGATTTTCCGAGAGTGTTATGTACGAAAGAGGGAGACCGTCTGCTTCTGAACGGAAATCCTCTTCATGAGGAACTTCTTCAGAGCGGTTATATGGACAGTCCGGTACGGATGTGTACTTCAGCAGGGGAATTTACAGGAATTTATCAGTGGGATTCCGGACGCAGAAAATACCTTCCCGTAAAAATGTTTCTTTGAGGAGTTAAAAATGGAATATGTAAGGATACACGGGGGATTTCCCCGGCTGTCCAACAGTGCAGTTACTTTGGGGAAATTTGACGGTATTCACCGCGGACATCAGAAACTGGTGGAAGAAATCCTGAAACAGAAAGAAAAGGGAGCACAGGCGGTTCTGTTTGCTTTTGTTTCCCCGGGACAGATGATTTTTACCTGTGAGGAACGGGCGGAATTTCTTGAAAGAATGGGAGTAGACGTTCTTCTGGAATGCCCGTTGGATGACAGGATGAAGCATATGAAGGCGGAAGCTTTTGTCCGTGAGGTTCTGGTGGGAGATCTTCAGGCATCCCATGTGGCTGTCGGGGAGGATTTTCGCTTTGGATATGAGCGGAAAGGAACGCCGAAACTGCTCAGGGAACTTGGACGTAAATATGGTTTTACCGTAAAAGTATTTCCAAAAGAGATGGAAGACAGCAGGAAAATCAGCAGCACTTATATCCGGGAAAAACTGAAAAAAGGCAGCATGGAGAAGGTTTCTTCGCTGCTTGGAAGGAATTTTTCGGTAAAGGGAATTGTGGAACATGGAAGAGGGCTGGGACATAAACTGCTGTTTCCGACCGTGAACCTTGTGCCGTCCGGGCAGAAGCTGATGCCGCCCAACGGGGTTTATATTACCCTCAGCAGATTTGGAGACAGAGTCTTCCAGGGGATTACAAATGTGGGATATAAGCCCACAGTCGGTGAAAAATTTCTTGGAGTGGAAACCTATCTATTTGACTGTGACGAGGATCTTTACGGGCAGGAATGTGTCGTTGAGTTCCTGAAATTCCAGCGCCCCGAGGAGAAATTCCCTTCGTTTGAGGCACTCCGGAATCAGATGAACAGAGATGCAGCCAGCGGAAGGAAGTACTTTGAAGAGAAAACAGGATACAAGCAAGGAGAAATTTAAGGAATGGCAGGGATAATTCTTGGATTAATGGGAGGCCTTGGCCTCTTTTTGTATGGTATGAAGCTTATGAGCGATGCCCTGGAAAAAGCTGCCGGTGCCAAAATGAGGAGCATTCTTGAGTTCTTCACGAAAACACCGCTTCGTGGAATACTGGTAGGTATCTTTTTTACCGCGGTCATCCAGTCCTCCAGTGCATCTACAGTTATGGTTGTCAGTTTTGTGAATTCCGGACTGATGAATCTGTATCAGGCAGCAGGTGTGATCATGGGTGCCAATATCGGTACTACGGTCACTTCACAGCTGATCTCATTTAACCTTTCGGCTTTTGCGCCGGCAATCGTTATGGCGGGGGTCATTCTGTCCATGTTCTGTAAGAAAAACAAAGTTCAGAGAATCGGTGAGGTTTTTCTGGGTTTTGGTATTTTGTTTATGGGACTTACATCAATGTCTTCGTCCATGTCGGTTTTGAGAGAGTCTCCGGAAGTAGTCGAGATCATGGGATCTCTCAGCAGTCATTTTGCGGCGCTTCTGGTGGGTATTATTGTGACAACAGTTCTTCAGAGCTCATCTGCAACGGTAGGTATCATTCTTCTGCTTGCACAGCAGGGACTGCTGGAAATCAATATCTGTCTCTTTATCATCATGGGATGCAACATCGGTTCCTGTGTATCGGCACTTCTTGCAGGTCTGAACGGCAAGCGGGATGCAAAGAGAGCGGCCCTGATCCATCTTCTGTTCAACCTGATCGGTACAGCTGTGATGTATGTGATCTTCTCCCTTGCCCTTGATCCGATCGTTCATCTGATCAAGACCGTTTCCCATATGGATCCGGGCCGTGAGGTTGCGAATGCGCATACGATGATCAAGGTCGTAGAAGTACTGCTGCTGGCACCGTTTAATAAACAGATCGTGAAACTGACCGGGCTGATTGTCCGTGGAGATGATGCGAAGACCGGAGAAAATTTCGAACTTCAGTATATCGGAGAAAAATCCGTATTTTCACCTACTACGGCAGTATTTGATGCAACAAGAGAAATGGAACGTATGGGACATATGGCGCTTGCGAATCTGGAACGTGCCATGAATGCTCTTATTACACTGGATGAAGACGATATCAGTGAAGTTTATCAGGTGGAAAAACAGATTGATTTTCTGAATCATGCCATTACGAATTATCTGGTAAAAATTAACCAGACAACCCTTCCTGTGGATGATAAGCAGACCATTGGCGGTCTTTTCCATGTAGTCAATGATATTGAGCGAATCGGTGATCATGCGGAAAATATTGCAGATGCTGCGAAAAGCAGGCTGGAACGCAGCGTTGAATTCAGTGATCAGGCAAAACGGGAACTTTCCGGAATGCTGGATATGGTCATTAAGATCACTACCTATGCGCTGGATATGTTCTCCAATAATAATCAGGAACATATGCAGGAAATTCTGGATCTTGAGGATCAGGTGGATGATGCGGAGCGTATTCTTCAGGAATCCCACATTCAGCGTCTGACACAGAATGAATGTACAGCAAGTGCCGGTATGATGTTTTCGGATATTATTTCCGGACTGGAACGTGTATCCGACCATGCGACCAATATTGCTTTTTCCCTGATGGAAGATGATCCTGATGAACGCCGGAAGGAACAGAAAATGGCAGCAGCCGGAAAATAAAAAGATAAAATAAAAAAAACAGTTTACACCCAAAAGGTTCTGTGATATACTAACCAAGGTTGTAATTCAGCCCATATTCAGAGACAGGAGACTCCGACCATTTCTTAATATGCGGCGTTTATAAAAGAAAATAAGGAGGAAATCAAAATGATTTCAAAAGAAAAGAAACAGGCAATTATGAAAGAATATGCAAGATGTGAAGGTGACACAGGTTCACCGGAAGTACAGGTTGCTGTTCTTACCGCAAGAATTCAGGAACTTACAGAGCATTTACAGACACACCACAAAGATCATCATTCCAGAAGAGGTCTTCTGAAAATGGTAGGTCAGAGACGTGGCCTGTTAGCTTACCTGAAGAAAACTGACATCGAAAGATACCGTGCACTGATTGAAAAGTTAGGCTTAAGAAAATAATTGGTATGCGGAAGGGGGCGGATTTCCATCCGCCCCATTTTTAGGTAAAGAAACCGGTAAGCAGGCAGAGAGAAACCTGTATACAGGAAGAGTCCGCTGCCGCCGGTAAAACGCATGGCAGAAGTAATTTCCGAGACTACTGAAAAGCCCGTCATTCCATTGTATGCGGCAGTTTTCAGAATGATGGTTTTTTCAGTTGTTTCGGACTTCTGTGATACATGCTGATCAAGTAAAATACAGAAAAGGAGAAAAAACATGTACAAAAGTTATTCCATGGAATTAGCAGGAAGAACACTGACTGTTGATATTGACCGTGTTGCAAAACAGGCCAATGGCGCAGCTCTGATGCATTATGGGGAAACCACTGTTTTATCAACAGCAACTGCATCCAAAGAGCCGAGAGAAGGCGTTGATTTCTTCCCGTTAAGTGTTGAATATGAAGAAAAAATGTATGCCGTAGGCAAAATCCCGGGAGGATTTAATAAGAGAGAAGGGAAAGCAAGCGAACATGCGATCCTGACATCCCGTGTTATTGACCGTCCGATGCGTCCTCTGTTCCCGAAGGATTACAGAAATGATGTGACCCTGGTCAATATGGTAATGTCTGTAGATCCGGAGTGCAATCCGGAAATCCCGGCAATGCTCGGTTCTTCCATCGCAACCTGCATTTCCGACATTCCGTTTGATGGTCCATGCGCAACTACACAGGTTGGCATGATCGATGGTGAATTTGTCATCAACCCGACCATGGCTCAGAAGGATATCTCTGACCTGCAGCTTACCGTTGCCTCCACCAGAGAAAAAGTCATCATGATCGAAGCCGGTGCAAATGAAATTCCGGAAGACAAGATGATCGAGGCAATTTACAAAGCGCATGAAGTCAACCAGGAGATCATTGCATTTATTGATAAGATCGTTGCAGAGTGCGGCAAACCGAAGCATTCCTATGAGTCCTGTGCAGTTCCGGAAGAATTGTTTGAAGCAATAAAGAAAATCGTAACTCCGGAAGAGATGGAAGTTGCTGTTTTCTCTGATGACAAACAGACAAGAGAAGAAAATATCCGTAAAGTGACAGAAAAGCTTGCAGAAGCATTTGCTGACAATGAAGAGTGGCTGGCTGTTCTTCCGGATGCTGTTTATCAGTACCAGAAGAAGACTGTCCGTAAAATGATCCTGAAAGACCACAAGAGACCGGACGGACGTGCTATCACACAGATTCGTCCTCTGGCAGCAGAAGTAGATATTATTCCGAGAGTTCATGGTTCTGCCATGTTTACCCGCGGTCAGACTCAGATCTGTACGGTGACAACTCTGGCACCTCTTTCTGAGGCTCAGAAGCTGGATGGTCTTGATGAATTTGAGACTTCCAAGAGATACATGCATCATTACAATTTCCCGTCCTACTCCGTAGGAGAAACAAAACCGTCCAGAGGACCGGGACGTCGTGAAATCGGTCACGGAGCACTGGCTGAGAGGGCGCTGGTACCTGTTCTTCCGAGCGAGGAAGATTTCCCGTATGCAATCCGTACCGTATCTGAGACATTTGAGTCCAACGGTTCCACTTCCCAGGCAAGTATCTGTGCATCTACCATGTCTCTGATGGCTGCAGGTGTTCCGATTAAGAAACCGGTTGCAGGTATTTCCTGTGGTCTTGTAACAGGGGACAGCGATGACGATTATATCGTACTGACCGATATCCAGGGACTGGAAGATTTCTTCGGAGATATGGACTTCAAGGTTGCAGGCACACATGACGGTATCACTGCGATCCAGATGGATATCAAAATCCACGGACTGACAAGACCGATCGTAGAAGAAGCAATCAGAAGAACAAAAGAGGCAAGAGAATATATCCTGACAGAAGTTATGGAAAAATGTATTGCACAGCCTCGTGAAACAGTTGGAAAACATGCACCGAAGATCATTCAGATCCAGATCGATCCTCAGAAGATCGGTGATGTAGTCGGACAGAGAGGAAAGACCATCAATACTATCATCGAGCGTACCGGTGTGAAAATCGATATTACAGATGACGGAGCAGTATCCATCTGCGGTGTTGATCAGAAGAGCATGGATGAGGCAGCACGCATGGTTCAGATCATTGCTACAGATTTTGAAGCAGGTCAGATCTTTACCGGAAAAGTTGTCAGCATCAAAGAATTTGGTGCGTTTGTGGAATTTGCACCAGGAAAAGAGGGAATGGTTCACATTTCCAAAATCTGTAAAGAAAGAATTAATCGTGTGGAAGATGTACTGACCCTTGGCGATAAAGTGAAGGTAGTATGCCTTGGCAAAGACAAGATGGGAAGAATCAGCTTCAGCATGAAGGATGTACCGGAAGAAGCATAAAAATGAGATATCATAATATAACCAAGGACGATATGTTAAACGGGGATGGCCTTCGTGTGGTTCTGTGGGTTGCAGGCTGCTCACACTGCTGCAGAGAGTGTCAGAATCCGATCACATGGGATCCGAATGGAGGACTTCCTTTCACAGATGCAGAACGGAAAGAAATTTTCGATGAACTGGATAAGGATTATATCAGCGGAATCACTTTCTCAGGAGGGGATCCGCTGCATCCTTCCAATATCACGGAAGTGACAGCTCTGGCCAGAGAGATCCGGAGAAGATATCCGCAGAAAACGATCTGGCTGTACACCGGTTCTCTCTGGGAAGAAATCAACAACGAAGAAATCGTTCAATATCTGGATGTCTGCGTTGACGGAGAGTTCGAGATTGATAAGAAAGAACTCCTTCTGGAATGGAAAGGCTCCAGTAATCAGCGTGTGATCGATGTTCCCGCCACCCTTCGGGAAGGACATGTTGTTCTGCACGCCCATTAGGAGGAACTATGCAGAGAATCGCCAGATTTCATAAAGTAAGTGAAGAGAGATTTGCAGCAGACTGGAAAGATACCTTTCCGGATGCCTCTGAGGAAGAGATTGCGTCTGTTTATGAACGAATCCGTCTTCCGAGGAGAGCTACAGCAGGCAGTGCGGGCTATGATTTTTTTTCACCTGCTGATTTTATCCTGAAACCGGGAGACACGGTGAAGATTCCCACGGGAATCCGTGTGGAAATGAATCCGGAATGGGTTCTGAAATGTTATCCGAGAAGCGGACTTGGCTTCAAATACCGTCTGCAGCTGAATAATACAGTGGGAATCATTGACAGTGATTATTTTTATTCTGACAATGAAGGTCATATTTTTGCCAAGATGACCAATGACAGCAAGGAAGAGAAAATAGTGACGATTCCGGCTGATACGGGTTTCATGCAGGGGATATTTGTGGAATACGGAATCACCGTAGATGATGATGTGACAGACACGCGCAACGGCGGGTTCGGCAGCACCACAAAATAATTATTAGAGCGTGAGAACAACGGAACAGATATTGCTGAACAGAGCAGACAGCAACTCACAGAGTTCCGCTGCTATATAAGAAAAATACAGGGCAGAGATTCCGGGAAAATTCCGGATTTCTGCCCTGTTTCTGTCTGAAAAACTCTGAATCGAAAGGAAAGTGGATGCTTCAGCCTCTTACTCCAGAGGAGCACCTTCTGCCTCAGCCTGTCTTGCTTTTTCAACAATTTCGTCAAATGCATCAGCGGCTTTGGCATATTCCTCGTCGTCATCGATGTTGGACAGCATGGGATCGCCGTCTTCTGTGCGGGCAAATGCATAAAGATAAACTTCGCCTGCAGTATTCTGGCCGTTCTCATCCAGGGGAAGGAGAGCAATATATTCCTTCGTGTCTACCGGATAAATGGTCAGGATAGCACATTCTACTTCTGTGTCATCTTCCATGGTCAGGGTAATGGTGTGTGGTGTGCTGTCCCCGCATCCGCCGCAGGAAGCACAGTCACTGGATGTACATCCGCAGGAATCCCCGAAGGATGATTTGTTCATATCGTCACTCATAATCGTATCCTCGCTTTTTTTATTTTCGTAATGGTTGTTTTATTGTAACAGAACATCTGGAAGATTGCAAGAGCGGGGCGAACAGAATACGGGATTCAATATTTTTCTATGTTCATACGACAGAGTTCTGTGGTATAATAAATGTACTTTGATAAATAATGCGCAGAAAAATCTGTGTGTTTGAACGGCAGAAATTTGCTGCCGGATCATTTTACGATTTATGAGGAGAAACAGTATGAAATTTATTTCATGGAACGTCAACGGAATCCGTGCCTGCCTGACAAAGGGCTTTGAGGAGCGGTTTCAGGAACTGGATGCAGATGTTTTCTGTCTGCAGGAAACGAAGTGTCAGCAGGGGCAGGTGAAGCTTGATCTTCTCGGATATCATCAGTACTGGAATTATGCCAACAGGAAGGGGTATTCCGGAACTGCTGTTTTTACGAAACAGGAACCGCTGTCCGTATTGTATGGAATCGGAATAGAGGAACATGATAAAGAAGGGCGGGTTATCACACTGGAGTTTGAAGAGTTTTATTTTGTGACGGTTTATACGCCAAATTCCCAGAGCGAATTGAAACGGCTTTCTTACCGCATGGACTGGGAGAGGGATTTTCTTGCTTATCTTCTCAGTCTTCAGGAGAAAAAACCGGTGATCTGCTGCGGAGATTTTAACGTGGCACATAAAGAAATCGACCTGAAAAATCCGGCTTCCAACCGGCATAATGCAGGATTTTCTGATGAGGAGAGAGCCTGCTTTACGAGAGTTCTGGAGAGCGGATTTATTGATACGTTCCGGTATTTTTATCCGGATGCGGAAGGAATCTATTCCTGGTGGTCCTATCGGTTCCGTGCCAGAGAGAAGAATGCAGGTTGGAGAATTGACTATTTTATCGTGTCTCCGGATCTGGAACAACGACTGGAAAGTGCGTCAATTCATACAGAGATTATGGGATCAGACCATTGTCCGGTGGAACTGGTTCTGAAGTAGGAGAGAGAACTCGTCCAGAACATTTTGCATAATATGACAGACTACACATGAGAAGGAGGTATTTTATGGCAGTCCATAAAGTTCCCCGAATTGAAAAGGGATCCCCATTCATACTTGGCGCCAATAAAGTAGCCGCAGGCTATAATTTTGCAGTGGAAGTACCGGAAAAAACCGAAGCATCTCTGTTGCTTTATTATAAAAAATCAAAAGAACCGACAGAAATCATTCCTTTTGCACAGGGAGCACGGACCGGATGTGTCAGTACCCTGTGTCTTGGCGGTTTTTCCCCGAAAGATTACGAATACAATTTCTGCATGGACGGCAGGGTCGTACAGGATCCGTATGCCCATCATATTTCCGGAAGAGAACACTTCGGAGAAGAATGGAACAGAGAAGAGAAGCATAAGGTGCGCTGCGGATTTCTGCGCGAAGAATCGTATGACTGGGAGGAGGATGAGGCTCCGGAATATCCGTTTGATGATATGATCCTGTATAAACTTCATGTCCGCGGTTTTACAAAACAGAGCAGATTGTCATCTAAGAAACGTGGAACGTTCAGCGGACTGGCGGAAATGATCCCATACCTGAAGGATCTTGGGATTAATGCGGTGGAACTGATGCCTGCTTATGAATTCATGGAAGTGTCTGTACCTGCAGAAAATGCAGGTCTGGTGTCTGCGAAAAAGGATGGGAAAATCAACTTCTGGGGATACCTTCCCGGCTTTTATTTTGCACCGAAGCGTTCTTATTGTGCGACAGCCCGTCCGGAAAAAGAATTCCGGGATCTGGTGAAAGAACTTCACAGAGCGGGAATTGCGTGTATAATGGAATTTTATTTTCCAAAAGAAGTCAATCCGATGATGGCTCTTCATGTTTTGCAGTTCTGGAAATTATATTATCATGTGGATGGATTCCATATCCTGGGAGAGGGAGCTCCGGCCAACCTGATTCTGAAAGACGGGATTCTTGCCGGATCAAAACTGATGATGGAGCAGATTCCTGTCTGGGATATTCCGGAAGAACATCTTCTTTCCGGGAAGTATCTTGCAGAATATCATGCCGGGTTTATGCAGGATATGCGCCGTTTCCTTAAAAGTGATGAAGATACGGTAACCGGAGCGGTAAATCGTATCAAAGAAAATTTCAATACACATACAGCGATTCATTATCTGGCATGTCAGGATGGCTTTACTCTGGCAGATGCGGTAAGCTATAATTACAAGCATAATGAAGAAAACGGAGAGAATAATACAGACGGAACCAGTTATAATTATTCATGGAACTGCGGATTTGAGGGGCCGTGCCGCAAGGCATCTGTCAGACAGATCAGGGAACGCCAGATGCGAAATGCCTTCCTGCTGCTGCTGTTGAGTCAGGGCGTGCCCATGATCTATGGAGGAGATGAAATTGCCAATTCTCAGGATGGCAATAACAATGCCTACTGTCAGGATAATCCTGTGGGATGGGTCGACTGGAAAGGACTGAAGAAAAATGAAAAACTTTTACAGTTTGTAAAAGATGCCATTGCTTTCCGCAAAAGCCATCCGGTACTGCATCAGCCGAAAGGACTGAAAGGCGTGGATTATCTTACCAGAGGATTTCCGGACATTTCTTTTCACAGTGAGCGGGCATGGTACTGCAGTTATGAGAATACGTCCCGGCTTCTTGGAGTGATGCTCTGCGGTGCTTATGCCGCAAAGGAAAACGGTGAGCCGGATGATCTTGTCTACATTGCGTTTAATTTCCACGGGGAATCAAGAAGTATTGCACTTCCCAATCTTCCGGATGGAAAAAAATGGAGAAAGGCTGTAGATACTTCCGGCTTTGAAGAAGAGGTATTTTTTGGAGAATCTGAAGAAACGTACACCAGAACAATGGAAATTTCGCCCCGCACGATTGTCGTGCTGCTGGGCAGGTAGGAGGCAGGGAGATGCATCCATGGCTGCATTTTAAAACAATCACGAAACATAAACTGCTGGTGATGCGGTATTGTTTCCGCATCGGATTATATAAACAGGGGCTGCTTCACGATCTGTCCAAATATTCTCCGACAGAATTTCTGGTGGGCTGCAAATACTATCAGGGAACGAGAAGCCCCAACAATGCAGAAAGAGAAGATATCGGAGTTTCCATGTCCTGGCTGCATCACAAAGGCCGCAACCGTCATCATTTTGAATATTGGGTGGATTATTCACTGGACGGGGAACATGTGATCATGGGAGCAAAAATGCCGCGAAAGTATGTGGCTGAGATGATCATGGACCGGATCAGTGCTTCACGGACATATCTGGGAGAGGCTTATACCGATCAGGCGCCTCTGGCATATTTTCTCAAGAGCAAAGAAAAACTCTGGTTTATCCACCCGGAGACGAAGCGTGATCTGGAGGCCCTGCTTCGCATACTGGCGGATCACGGAGAGAAAAAAACTCTGCATTATATCCGACATGTGTATCTGCTGTCTCTTATACACATCTCCGAGCCCACGAGACCGTACTAGAT
>CAMBAL010000012.1 GCA_945864225.1 uncultured Blautia sp.
TGAGTACTTTGTGGAATACTTATGCATTTTTTGTACTTTATGCCAATATTGACAACTTTGACGCGACAAAATATACTTTAGACTATGACAAACTTCCGGTTATGGACAAATGGCTTTTGAGCAAGCTCAATTCCGTAGTGAAGGCTGTGGATGATAATCTTGCCAACTACCGCATTCCGGAGAGTGCAAGAGCACTTCAGGAATTTGTGGATGAAATGAGTAACTGGTATGTCAGAAGAAGCCGTGAACGTTTCTGGGCAAAGGGAATGGAGCAGGATAAGATCAATGCGTATATGACACTTTATACAGCACTGGTTACCATCTCCAAGGCAGCAGCCCCGATGATTCCGTTCATGACAGAAGATATTTATCAGAATCTTGTAAGAAGCATTGATACAGATGCGCCGGAAAGTATCCATCTCTGTGACTTCCCTGAAGTAAAGGAAGAATGGATCGACAAGAATCTGGAAGCCGATATGGAAGAACTGCTGAAAGTGGTTGTTCTTGGACGTGCAGCCAGAAATACTGCCAATATCAAGAACCGTCAGCCGATCGGAACGATGTTTGTAAAAGCTGAGAAGGAAATGGATACCTTCTTTACCGATATTATTGCAGATGAACTGAATGTAAAAGAAGTGAAATTTGCGAAAGATGTAGAATCCTTTATTTCCTACAGCTTTAAGCCGCAGCTTCGGACTGTCGGACCGAAATACGGCAAACTCCTGGGCGGCATCCGTCAGGCGCTCTCTGAGATCGATGGAAGCAAAGCCATGCAGGAACTGAAATCCACGGGTCTTCTTACCCTGGATATCAATGGCAACAAAGTGGAGCTGTCAGAAGAAGACTTATTAATCGAGACCGCACAGACAGAAGGTTATGTAACAGAGACAGAAGGAGAGATCTCCGTTGTTCTGGATACCAACCTGACTCCGGAATTAATTGAAGAAGGTTTTGTCCGCGAAATCATCAGCAAGATCCAGACCATGAGAAAAGAGGCAGGTTTTGAGGTGATGGATAAGATCTGTATCTATGTCAAAGACAATGATAAGATTGTCGAAATTATGAAAGAACACCAGGATGAGATCATGAAAGACGTCCTCGCAGAAAACGTAGTGACGGGCGAAACTGAAGGTTATGTAAAAGAATGGAATATCAACAAAGAAAAAGTAACCCTTGGTGTAACCAGATTATAGGAGGTTAAGGAATGATTGATAAGCAGTTTAAGAAAGAAGCTTTCAAAGAGAGCGTAAGGGAAAATGTCAAATTCCTCTATCGCAAAACTTTGGAGGAAGCAACTCAGCAGCAGATTTTCCAGGCTGTAAGCTACACCGTAAAAGATGTCATCATTGACAACTGGCTGGAAACTCAGAAAGCATATGACAAACAGGATCCGAAGATTGTATATTACATGTCCATGGAATTCCTGATGGGCCGTGCCCTGGGCAACAACCTGATCAACCTGACAGCTTACAAGGAAGTAAAAGAAGCTCTGGAAGAACTGGGACTTGATCTGAATGTGATCGAGGATCAGGAGCCGGATCCTGCACTTGGAAATGGTGGTCTGGGACGTCTGGCGGCATGTTTCCTGGATTCCCTTGCAACTCTGAATTACTGCGCATATGGATGCGGTATCCGTTACCGTTATGGTATGTTCAAACAGAAAATTGAGAATGGTTTCCAGATCGAGGTACCGGATAACTGGCTGAAAGAGGGATATCCTTTTGAATTGCGCCGTCCGGAATACGGCAAGGAAGTACACTTTGGCGGATATGTAAGAGTAGAATATGATCCGGTAAAAGGTGAAAATAAATTTATCCATGAGGGATATCAGGCAGTAAGAGCCGTACCGTATGATATGCCGATCGTTGGATACAACAACAAAATCGTAAATACTCTTCGTATCTGGGATGCAGAGCCGATCGTTGATTTCGGTCTTGATTCCTTTGACAAAGGTGATTACAAAAAGGCTGTTGAGCAGGAAAACCTTGCCCGCAATATCGTAGAAGTACTTTATCCGAACGATAACCACTATGCAGGTAAAGAGCTCCGTCTGAAACAGCAGTACTTCTTTGTATCTGCCAGTCTTCAGGCAGCTATTGAAAAATATAAGAAGAGCCACAGCGATATCACAAAACTGTACGAAAAAGTGGTATTCCAGATGAACGATACTCATCCGACTGTTGCAGTTGCAGAGCTGATGCGTATCCTTATGGATGAAGAAGGTCTCGGATGGGATCAGGCATGGGCAATTACCACGAAGTGCGTTGCTTATACCAACCATACCATTATGAGCGAAGCTCTTGAGAAATGGCCGATCGAGCTGTTCTCCAGACTGCTTCCGCGTGTATACCAGATCATCGAGGAGATCAACCGCCGTTTCATCATCGAAGTACAGGCAAAATATCCTGGAAACTATGACAAGATCAAGAAAATGGCAATCATTTATGACGGCCAGATTAAGATGGCTAACCTTGCAATCGTTGCAGGTTACTCTGTAAACGGTGTTGCAAGACTTCATACAGAAATCCTGAAAGCAGAAACACTCAGAGATTTCTATGAAATGATGCCTGAGAAATTCAACAACAAAACAAACGGAATCACACAGAGACGTTTCCTGCTTCACGGCAATCAGCTTCTTGCTGACTGGATCACCGATCATATCGGTCCTGACTGGATCACTGATCTGCCGCAGCTTAAGAAACTGGCTGTTTATGCAGATGATGAAAAAGCTCAGCAGGAATTCATGAATATCAAATACCAGAACAAAGTCCGTCTGGCGAAATACATCCTGGAGCACAATGGCGTAGAAGTAAATCCGCGTTCCATTTTTGATGTACAGGTTAAGAGACTTCATGAGTACAAACGTCAGCTGCTGAATATCCTGCATGTAATTTATCTGTACAACCAGATTAAGATGCATCCGGAAATGGATTTCTATCCAAGAACATTCATCTTCGGTGCAAAGGCATCCGCAGGATATCATACCGCTAAAAAGATCATCAAACTGATCAATGCGGTCGGCGATGTTGTAAATAATGATGCTTCTATCGGCGGCAAGCTGAAAGTGGTATTTATTGAGAATTATCGTGTATCCAATGCTGAGATGATTTTTGCCGCAGCAGATGTTTCCGAGCAGATTTCTACTGCAAGTAAAGAGGCTTCCGGTACTGGTAACATGAAGTTCATGCTGAATGGTGCTCCTACCATCGGAACGATGGACGGCGCAAACGTAGAGATCGTAGAAGAAGTTGGTGCAGAAAATGCATTTATCTTCGGTCTCAGCTCTGAAGAGGTTATCAATTATGAAAACCACGGCGGCTATGATCCAAACGTGATCTACAACACAGACGGCGATATCCGTCAGGTACTGATGCAGCTTATCAACGGAACTTTCAGCAACGATACAGAGCTGTTCCGTGATCTGTATGATTCTCTTCTGAATACCAGAAATACAGACCGTCCTGACAGATACTTCATTCTGGCTGACTTCCGTTCCTATGCAGAAGCACAGAAACGTGTGGAAGAAGCTTACCGCGATGAAAAACGCTGGGCTAAGATGGCTATGCTGAACACCGCATGCAGCGGCAAGTTCTCATCCGACAGAACCATCCAGGAATATGTGGATGATATCTGGCATCTGGATAAGGTGTTTGTGGACTGAGAGAGTGAATGAATGTCTGAAATCCATATTTATGGAGAATTGTGCAGGTGTTTGCAAAATATAAATTTTGTTTCTGAATAGAAAAGATAAAGAATAGAAAAACAGGAAGGCCTCCGGTTGGGGAAACCTTCCTGTTTTTTGTGATTACAGGGCGATTGCGTTAGCAATCGACTTTTATTATTGGTGATGTCTGCGTAAGCAGACATTTCCGTTTAGATATGGAATCTGACAGAGCATTTTTGTCAGGATTTTAACGGAAGCGAGAAGGAAATGCGCGTGCAAAGTCCTTTTTTGCTTTGGATGTGCAGTGCATATTTGGAACCATACTGCAGAATGAGTCGTCGGTTGACATTGGTCAGACCGATGTTTTTGCTCTTTTCACTATTGATCAATTCATAGAGATGTTGAATCTCGTCTTTGCCGAGCCCAATTCCATTATCAATGACAGCAAAATGAATCAGTTCTTTGTGCTGATAAATACGTACTTTGATATATCCGGTACGATTCAGGGCGGCAATGCCGTGGCTGATGCTGTTTTCCACCAGAGGCTGGAGCAGAAGCCTTGGAATGGAAAAGCCCGGAAGATCTTCTTGGATTTCGAAATAAATAATAAACTGATTTCCGTAGCGCTGCTTCTGTATTTCGATATATTTTTTCAGGTAAATGAGCTCGTCCTGCAGCGTCACCATGGTGCTGGGATCCTGCAGGGAATATTTGAGAATATCCGACAGATTCTGAATAGTCCGGTTCATGGTTCCCGGGTGTCCTGTGATTTTCAGTGCCTGAAAATCCAATGTCTGGAGGGTATTAAACAGAAAATGTGGGTTGATCTGAAGCTGCAGGGCAGTTTTTTCCGCCAGCTGCTGCTGATACTGCTTTTCTGTCAGTTCCCGCTGAAGATAGGTGGATTTCAGGAACACCTGGATGACGTTGTCCAGAATTACATCATATTCATCTGCCACAAGAGGTGTATGCCATTCAGGAAGTGTTCCTTTTTCTGCATTGTCAAATACCTGTATAATATCTGAGATTTTCTGAAAATTTCGTTTTGTGATACGATAGGACAAAAACAGCATGATCATACAGTAGCACAGGAAAATACTCAGCAGGATAAATAAGGTGAAATATTGCTGGCTGATAATCAGAGAAGCAGGAGTCAGTGCACAATAAGAAATGCCATAATCATAATTATTACGTACTTCCAGGTAATATCGATGCCCATTCATGGAAATCCAGGTATTGGAAAGATTGGACAGTGTGCCATTCTGGACGGCGTGCTGTATCAGGTAATTCTGAAAGAGCTGGCTTTTCTGTGCGCCTGAATCATTAGAGCTTAAAATCTGCATATCTTCATTTAAAATATAGAGATACTCCTGATTTATGGAAGTACTGTTATTTAACGTACGTGTAAAATCGGAAATATCAATATTCAGAACGATTACTCCGGAAATGTTGCTCATTCTCTGAAAAACAGTAATGTATTGGGTTGGCGGAATATAGGAATATTCTTTAAAAGTCCTGTTTGTAATCCAGAATCTTTTTTGATTATCCATCTGCTGGTAGACGGGAAACCAGTCCTGGTCGGAAAAGCCTGCAATGCTCTGAAAGCCTTTTGTAGTAGAGAAAAAATCATCAAACCCGTCCAGATACAGGTAAATGGAAGAAATATAATCGTGAGCCTGTGCAACACTTCCAAGAAGTACGCGAAGACTGTTCAGAAGGACAACGTCTGAATAGGTAAAGTCATCATGCTGGAAAAATTTTTTCAGGGAAAGAGCCAGGCGCGGATTGTAGGTAAGAAGCTCATACTGGTAAACAGAGGAGCCGACCACATTGGTGATATTGTCATCCACGCGGATGAGGGTATTGGCGGATTCAGTTGTCATGTTTCTGATGGAGCTTCGAAACTGAAAACCAAGGAAAACAGCAGAAAGCAGCAGTGTCGGGATGAGTGTGACCAGCAAAAACTGCTTAAAACGTTTTAGAAAAAAACGGCGCATCATCATAATTATCTGTTCTCCTTTGATCCCAGATTCTGATCCCGGAATTCCCGGGGTGTGACGTGGTAGTACTGCTTAAAGGCACGTGAAAAGTTTTTGGGATTGTCATATCCTATGAGGTCTGCAATTTCGTAGTGTTTGTAGGAAATGTCTTTCAAAAGTTCTGCCGCTTTTTCCATGCGGATGCGATTCAGGTAATCCGAAAAGCCCATTCCGGATTTTTCTTTAAATATCTTAGAGAGATAGTTAGGGCTGAGATTTACGGTGACAGCCGCTTCCTCAAGTGTTGCGGTGCGGTAATTGGTTTTCAGATATTCCTGAACCCGAGCGATAATCTGTCCATAATAGGAAGAATCCACGGAGGGTTCTGTGCGAATATTATTTTTTTTATCCAGTTTATTTCGTATATTTTCGATACAGGTGAGCAGCTCCTCATATTTGATTGGCTTCAGCAGATAATCTGCTGCGTGATTGAGAATCGCAGTATGCATGTATTGAAAATCCTGGTATCCGGTAAGAAAAACGTGAATGGTATCCGGAAATTCATTGGCGATGAATGTACTCAGTTCCAGACCATTCATAACCGGCATCTGGATATCCGTCATTACCACATCCGTCGGATTTTTTTGCAAATAATCCAGCGCCTGTTTCCCATTGGAAAATAATCCTTTGATTTCAAAACCATTCTGCTCCCAGGGAAATAAATTGGCTATTCCCTCCCGTATTTTTACCTCATCATCTACAATAATCAGAGAATACATCATGATCTCCTCCCAAATTCTCATAACAGTATTATATATTGGAAATTCTTTTTGGTAAATAAAAGGATAAAAAAAGAGACTTTTTCGTAATTTAAGAAACTTTTTAGAAAAAGTCCGTAGATTATGAAGAAAAGTTCGTAAGGAAAGAGATTGGAAAAAAAAGAGGTTTTGATAAAATAAAAGTACCTTAAAGACAGGGGAAACATACAGAGAAAAGGATTTCCGAAAAAAGAAAAAGGAGGATGTATCAAATGAAAAAGAAACTTGCGGCACTTATGGCAGGAGCTCTGGCAATTTCGACTTTAACTGCACCGGCAATGGTTATGGCTGAAGAAGAACATGAACCGGTGACCTTACGCTTTATGTGGTGGGGTGGAGATGAAAGAAACGAAGCAACGGTAGAAGTCATCAACATGTTTGAGGAAAAGTATCCGTGGATTACCATCGAGCCGGAATTCAGCGGAAGTGATGGATATCAGGAGAAACTTTCCACCGCTCTGGCAGGCGGACAGGCAGCTGATATTATTCAGAACGGTCCGGGCTGGATGCCGGAGTTCATGAGCAAAGGTGATTTCTTTATTGATTTTAATGAATATTCCGATACCATTGATCTGAGTGGTTTTGATCCGGAGTACCTGGAAAATGTGGCTACCTATGATGGAAAACTGGTAGGTCTTCCAAGTGGTATCGCTGTTCAGGCACTTCTGGTAAATAAGACACTTGCAGATGAAATCGGTTTGGAAATTCCAGAAACATTGACCTGGGATGATTTCATCACTCTTGGTCAGCAGGTACAGGAATATGACAGCAATCTGTATTTCCTGAACATGGATACCGAAATTATGAATACGCACGTATTCAGACCGTACTATATGCAGCTTTCCGGAAAACCGTTTATTGATGATGAGACAAAGGCAATGAGCGGTGATGAGGATACTCTGAAACAGGTACTGAACTATGTACAGTCTCTGTATGACAATAAGGTTGTACAGCCGGCAGGCGAAAGCGCAACTTTTGTTGGCGCTACTCAGACTAATCCGAAATGGATCAATGGCGAATTTGTATGTGCATTTACCAACTCTTCTCAGATCGATATTATGACATCTGCCAATCCGGATGCAGAATATGAAGTTTTGGCACTTCCACATGCAGCAGATGCAAAGGATGATGGTTTCTATGCAGCACCGCCTCAGCTGATGTGTGTAAACAAATCCAGTGAACATATTGAAGAAGCTGTGATGTTCTATGATTTCTTCTTTAATGATCCGGATGCAGCAGCTGTACTGAAAGACCTTCGTTCCGTTCCTCCGACAACTACTGCTCGTGAAGTCTGCGAAAAACAGAACCTGATCAGCCCGTTGGTAAATGAGGCAGTTGAGTATGGACTTTCCCAGAACGGGACAAACGAAATGGGTCTTACAACAGATTCTGAAGTAGAGTCCTGTATCAAAACAATGCTTGAAAGCATCATGTACGGAGAAAGTACCGTAGATGAGGCTGCAGAAGAGGGAATCTCAACGTTGGAATTTGTTCTTTCTGAGAAATAATGACCGGCAGACAGGAAAACGGGGTATGATTACCCCGTTTTCTTTTATCATAGGATTCATAACACAAAAAGTATCATGTTTGTGTGGAGAGGAGAGGATTTTGTGAAAAAAGCAAAGAGAAAATATCGTAAAAGAGATTATATGGGATTGGTTTATATTGCGCCATGGCTGATCGGATTTCTGCTGCTGCAGCTGTATCCGTTTGTGACTTCTTTTATTTATTCCTTTACGGATTATGGATTTTTCAATGAACCGGCATTTGTCGGTCTGAAGAACTATATTCGTTTGTTCCAGTATGACCCGGAGTTTTATAACTCCCTGAGGGTAACAATTGTATACACCTTGTTTACTGTTCCGGGCAAACTGGCAATGGCATTGTTTATAGCCTGCCTTCTCAATCGTGATATAAAAGGAATCGGCGTGATCCGTACGGTCTATTATCTGCCGTCACTGTTTGGAGGAAGTGTGGCTGTGGCAATTTTGTGGAAAATCCTTTTTATGAGCGATGGAGCCATTAACCACATTCTGAGTGCTCTTCACCTTCCTGCCGTACAGTGGCTGGGAAATAAAAATACGGCACTTGTGACTATCTGCATGTTGGAAATCTGGCAGTTTGGCTCTTCCATGGTCATGTTCCTGGCTGCATTAAAACAGGTTCCTTCAGCACTTTATGAGGCGGCATCCATTGACGGCGCAGGTCCTGTAAAGAAATTTTTCTCCATTACGCTTCCGCAGATTTCGCCGATTATTTTCTTTAATCTGATTATGCAGACAATTACCGCTTTACAGAACTTTACCTCTGCATTTGTTGTAACGGGCGGAGGTCCGAACAAAGGGACTTACGTACTTGGAATGAAGCTGTATACCGATGCTTTTGGATATTACAAGATGGGTTATGCCTGTGCCACATCCTGGGTGATTTTTGCGCTGATTATGGTAGTGACTTTACTGTTGTTCCGCTATTCTTCCGGAAAAATGTATTACGAAGACGGCGGGGATTTCTAAAGAAGGAGGCAGATAACTGTGAAGAAAAAGAAAATATCAGGAAGAATCTTATTATATATCCTGATCGGTCTGGTGGGCATTGTCATGCTGTATCCGCTGGTATGGATGTTCTTTGCTACATTTAAGGAAAATAACGAGATATTTGGAACACTGAAGCTGCTTCCGGAATCTTTTGGACTGGATGCTTATATTGAAGGCTGGCAGGGAATTGGAAAGTACAATTATTCCAGATATTTCCTGAATACCTTTTTAATCGTGATACCGACAACGTTGTTTACCCTGATTTCCTGTACGATCGTAGCTTATGGATTTGCAAGATTTCGCTTTCCATTTAAAAAAATTTTGTTTGCGATTCTTATTGGAACATTGATGCTTCCCAATACGGTTATCATTATTCCACGTTATATGATGTTTAATAAACTGGGCTGGCTGAATACCTATATGCCGTTTTATGCACCTGCTATTCTGGCATGTTATCCGTTCTTTATTTACATGCTGATGCAGTTTATCCGGGGGCTTCCGCGAGAATTGGACGAATCAGCTTATATTGACGGATGCGGAACTTTTCGATGCTTTGCCAGTATTCTGCTGCCGCTTTTGAAACCGGCATTATTTTCAGCAGGATTGTTTCAGTTTATGTGGACTTATAATGACTTTATGAATTCACTGATTTTTATTAACAGTGTTGAGAAATATCCAATTGCGCTGGCTCTTCGTACAGCGATTGACTCCGAGGCAAATATTCAGTGGAATGAAATTATGGCAATGGCATTTTTGTCTGTTATCCCGTTGATTATTTTGTTCTTTGCCGGTCAGAAATATTTTGTAGAGGGAATTTCCACCAGTGGAATGAAAGGATAAAAATGCTGAGACAATTACTGATTCAGAACAAAGAAGGCTATACGCTTCCTTATCCCGCCTGGCGCTGGGAAGAAGGCATGCTGCTGGGCAATGGATCCCAGGGGGCCGATGCATGGGGAGATGCAGAACACGAAAAAATTACCCTTACAGAAGAAACGCTGTTTGCTCCGGTGGATGAGGGGCTTACTCCCATTGAAATGGCAGAAAGACTGCCGGAAATCCGGAAACTGCTGAAAGACGGCAAAAGTAAAGAAGCTTCTGAACTGGTTGTGTCCATGTTCCGGGAAAAAGAGGGATTGGAAGAAAAAATATGGACAAACCCATTCATTCCGGCAGGAGATTTGCATATATTAACGGAAAATACGGAAATTTATGAAAATTATGAAAGAAAGCTGGTATTTGAAACAGGAGAAGGGCAGGTAACTTTTCAGACTGACAAAAACAGTTTTTTGAGAAAGTATTTTCTGTCCAGAGCGGATGAATGCCTGGTGGTGGAGATTTGCAGTGAAGAACCGGCGGATTATCAGATTTATCTGTCCCGCACGCCTTATGTGAAAAATGGAATGCATGTCAATAAAAAAATGTTTCCTGCCAGCGGCGGTACGCAGTTTTTCAAGCCTCATATCCAGGAACAGGATACCGGCTTATGGTATCAGTGCGCATATGAGGGAAAAGAAAAAGGGTACGGAATCATACTGGAAATTGCGCAGACTGATGGAAATACGGAGATTTCCGGTAAGAAAATACATATCAAAGATGCGAAAAAAGTACTGTTTCTTGTAAGGACCTTTGCAGCAGAAAATGCCGGAAACGAGAATTTATGGAAGAACCATCAGGCAGAACTGCAGGAGATGACAGATGGTAACTGCAGTGTGGAAGAGAATTATCAGAAGCTTTTTGCACGGCACAAAGTCATTCATCAGGAGCGGTTTAACCGGATGGACCTGACGCTGGAAAACAAACATCTGGAGACCATGTTCCATGCCGGACGATATGAAATCTTTTCTTCCTGTGGAAAGCTTCCGCCTAATCTGCAGGGCGTGTGGAATGGAACTTACGATACGCCCTGGAGTAGTGATTATACCCAGAATGGAAATCTCCAGACCGCAATCATGGGATTGCTTCCATGCGGAGATTTTGAAGGCATGGAGAGTTATTTCGGATATCAGGAGGGTCTGCTGGAAGACTATCGGGAAAACAGCAGAGTTTTGTACGGATGCAGGGGCATTCATGTTCCAAGCCGTACGTCGGACTGCGGTGTGGATTTCCACTTTGACATTACCTGGCCGATGGTGTTCTGGACAGCAGGGGCTGCCTGGGTTTCTCATTTTTATTATGATTACTGGCTTTATACGGGAGATGATGAATTTTTCAAAAACAGGGCATTGCCGTTTATGAAAGAGGCTGCGCTGTTTTATGAGGATTATCTTTACGAGGATGAGAGGGGATATTGGGAATTTAATCCTTCCTACTCTCCGGAAAATACACCAGGAAACAAAGATAATGCTGCCTGCATCAACGCAACAATGGATATTTCTGTTGCAATGGAATTATTCCGAAATCTGATTACAGGCTGTCGTACGCTGGGAATCGAAGAGGAGAACGTTCAGAAATGGAAAACATTTTTGGATAAAATGCCTCCATATTTAATGAATGAGGAAGGTGCTTTGAAAGAATGGGCAACGGAAGATCTGGAGGATCGGTATGATCATCGTCATTCTTCCCACCTGTATATGTTGTATTATGATGTTCCCGATGAGAAGCCGGAAGTGTTAGAGGCAGCAAAGAAAGCCTATGAGATTAAAATGAAACGGAAGAAAGAAGAACAGGGTACGATGGCATTTGGGCTGGTGCAGGCTGGAATGGCGGCAGCTCATCTCGGTGATCGGGATATGGCTGGTGTGATGCTGAAAAGCATGAGTGAAAATAATTATTACCGTACTTATGCAAGTTCCCATGATTATGGCCCCAGCATTTTTAACGCAGATATCAGCGGCGGGGTACCTGCCTTGATGCTGGAATGTCTGGTGCAGTGCTCTGTTTTGACGGATGAGGAGGACAGAATCTGTGAGTATGAAATCCGGCTTCTTCCTGCTGTTCCGGACTTGATGAAAACCGGTGAAATAGAAAATGTACATCTGAGGGGAGGATTCCTGATCGATTTGAAATGGGAAAACGGGATGCTGGTTTCCTGGAATCTGAAAAATCCGCTTCACAGAAAATATCACGTGCTGGGAGGACAGAATGGAGAAAAATAATATCAGAAGAATGTGGCTGGCAGACCAGGGTGACGGAACTTATCAGAATCCTATTCTTTATACCGATTATTCTGATCCGGATGTGATTCGCACAGGGGATGATTATTTTATGGTCGCATCCAGTTTTTGTAATGTTCCGGCGGTACCGCTGCTTCATTCCAGAGACCTGGTAAACTGGAAAGTAATCAACTATGTTATGGAAAAACTGCCTTTTGAGCGGTATGACCAACCGGTTCATGGCTGCGGGACATGGGCGCCTTCTATCCGGTATCATGATTCTTTTTATTATGTGTTTGTGCCATTTCCGGATGAGGGAATCATGATGTGCTGTACGAAAAATCCCTGGGGAAAATGGAGTGAACCATCCTTTGTGAAGAGAGCCTGCGGGTGGATTGATCCTTGTCCGTTCTGGGATGAGGATGGAAAAGCATATATGGTCAATGCCTTTGCAAAAAGCAGGATTGGCTTCAAAAGCATGCTGTATATCAGCGAAATGGATCCGAAATGCGGGGAAATACTGAATGATGGAAAGTTCGTCTATGACGGACATGAAACACAGCCGACCATTGAAGGTCCGAAGATGTATAAAAGAAATGGCTGGTATTACATTTTTGCTCCGGCAGGAGGCGTGGCGACAGGCTGGCAGACGGTGCTGCGTTCAAGAAATGTATATGGACCATACGAAGAACGGATAGTTATGCATCAGGGAGACAGTCCGGTGAATGGACCTCACCAGGGAGGCTGGGTAGAAACGCAGACAGGAGAAAGCTGGTTTGTACATTTTCAGGATGTGGGAAATGCGGGGCGGATCATTCATTTGCAGCCAATGCACTGGAAAGATGACTGGCCGGTAATCGGGGAAGATCTGGAGCATACAGGGTGCGGAACCCCTGTTTTGCGGCATAAAAAGCCGGATGTAGGGGCAGAATATCCCATCTGCAGCCCTGCAGAAAGTGATTTCTTTGAGGAAAAGTGTCTGGGACTTCAATGGCAGTGGAATGGGAATCCAAAGAAAAACTGGTATGAAATGACTGGTAGCGGATTGAAGCTTTATGCTCAGAAAAAGCGGGCCGGAGAGTGCATCTGTGATATGCCGAATCTTCTTCTGCAGAAATGGCCTGCCCCGGAATTCCGGATCACTGCCTGTATGGAACTTTCGGATATGGAGGAAGGGGATTTCTGCGGTCTGGTTTCCTTTGGGGGAAAGTATGCGGTACTCTGTGTTATTGTAAAAAATGGTGAACGAGTGCTGCAGCTTTGGGAAGGAGAAATAGAAACAAAGATAGAAGACTGTAAAAGTTTTCAGACGATCGCGCAAGATTTTGACAGGATTTATCTCCGGATGCAGGTGAAAGAAACGAAAAAAATTTCTTTTCAGGTGAGTACAGATGAATACTCTTTTGTTCCGGTTGGAGAGGAGATGCTGGCTTCGCCGGGAAAATGGGTTGGTGCCAAAGCCGGACTGGCAGCCTGGAATGAGTCTTCTGAGGAATGCAGAGGAGGAAGTGTGACATTCGACTATTTTGTGTTTGAACCACTGGAGAAATGAGAAATAGGATACATTTCAGGCGAGTACTGATGAAGAATAGAAAAACAGGAAGGAACCCCCAATTGGGGAAATCTTCCTGTTTTTTGATTTACTGCACTTTCACTTCCCCTGCAAGAACTTTTCTGTAATCCTCCAGATTTTTCCGTAATAATTCCGGTGTGTTCAATTCATAAGGGCATTTGCTGACACACTGGCGGCAGTTCAGGCAGTTCTCGATTTTTGCCATTTCGGCCTGCATCTCTTCTGTGAGCCATGCTTTGGATGGCGCACGGCGCAGCATCAGTGACATTCTGGCGCAATTGTTGATCATGATACCTGCCGGACAGGGCATACAGTATCCGCAGCCGCGGCAGAAATCTCCGGAAAGTTCCTTTTTCTCCTGTTCTACATAGGCACGCAGTTCTTCATCGTATACGGGTGTTTCCTCCATAAAGACCAGCCATTCTTCCAGCTCCTCCATTTTCTGGATTCCCCAGATCGGAAGGACATTGTCAAACTGTGTCATAAAGGCCATGGCAGCCCTTGAGTTATGGATAAGTCCCCCTGCGAGTCCTTTCATGGCGATAAATCCCATATTCGCTTTTTGGCAGGCATTGACCAGTTCAATGTCTTTTTCTGATGAAAGATAGCTGAACGGAAACTGCAAGGTTTCGTAAAGTCCGGATTCCACACATTCCATGGCAATGGCAAGCTTGTGAGCGGTCACGCCGATGTGGCGGATTTTGCCCTGTTCCTTGGCCTGCAGCATGCATTCATACATACCGGTTCCGTCACCTGGTCTGTAGCACTGGTCTACGCAGTGAAACTGATAAAGGTCAATGTAATCGGTACGAAGATTTTTCAGAGAAGTTTCGAGATGCTGCCAGAAGTCTTCCGGTGTTTTGGCAGCAGTCTTGGATGCAATATAAATTTTGTCACGCATACCGTCAAAGGCAGCGCCGACTTTTTCTTCACTGTCACTGTAAGCTCTTGCGGTGTCAAAAAAACGAATTCCGCCTTCATAGGCTCTGCGCAGAATAGCAGTTGCCTCGTCCATTCCCACCCGCTGTATCGGCAGTGCGCCAAAAGCGTTCTGACAGACAGTGATTCCTGTGGTTCCTAATGTAATCTGGTTCATAGTTTGATCCTCCTGTTTGAAATTATTCTAGCAAAGTGAGTTGAGAGAGTCAACTGGATTTGTGAATGGGGCCTTTTCAGATGAATCGTATGATGTTATGATAAGGATAAAATATTATTCTTTTATAGAATATTTTTTGAAAAAAGCTAGTATTTTATTCTTTATAAAAGGAAGTGCAAGAGATTGCTGAATCAAATCAGGTTTCCGGGTGAAATAGCGAAAGATATAGCAAAACAGGAAAAAGGAAAAAGAAAAAAAAGAAAATTGACACAGGCAGAATTAAGTGCTCGGGCAGGGATCAGTCTTGCTTCGCTGAAGCGTTTTGAACAGACAGGGGAGATTTCTTTTGTATCTTTAATAAAAATAGCAGTTGTACTGGATGAAACAGAGACGCTTGATCAGTTGTTTCAAACTAGGGAATATTCATCCATACAAGAGGTTATAGATGAAAGAAATCAATAATCTTACAATAAAATATCATGATAGAATAGTCGGGATTCTGGCTGAAACAAAAGATGGAAAAGGAGCATTTCAGTATGATAAAAGTTGGTTGGTGGACGGATTTTCTATCAGTCCATTAAAAGACATATTGGAATCATATGCGTAAGTCGGTTTTTTCATAAGTGCTTTCGCTTTTTGAAGAAGTCTGTATTATTATGAATTATAATATCGTAAATTCACTCCTGCGGCAGTCGATCAGCCCCTCTTTTTTCAGCCGGGAAATCTCCGCGGACATGGCGCTTCTGTCCACTTCCAGGTAGTCGGCCAGTTCCTGGCGGTTGTAGGGAATCGTGAAAGAATTGCTCTGGTGAAGCCTTGCCTGGACAGTGAGGTAAGTCATAAGTTTTTCTCGTGTTGTCCGTTTGGAGGTGATCTCGATTTTTTGCTGAAATGCGATGTTTTTTGTGGCGATGTCACACAACAGATTGTAAATAATCTGTTTGTGGAAACTGCAGGTGCTGGTACATGTATCAGTAATTTTGCGGCAGTTCAGAAAAAGGACGGAGCAGTCTTCCGCGGCAATGACATTTACGGGCAGTGCAGCAATGTCTGCGCAGGCAAAGGATTCCCCAAATGCTTCTGACTGAACAAGTCTGGACAGGATATTCCGGTTTCCGTAAAAATCTTCTTTTATGATCTGAACAGAACCGGATAGGATGACACCGATATTTTGAATTTTCTGTCCTTCGTGATAAATAAAATCATCTTTCTTATAAACTTTCACTTTGGCATTCAGACATTTCAGCATTGCTTCAATCTCTTCTTCTTTGATACCCTGAAATAAATTACAGTTTAATAATGGCAGAAATAATTTTTCCATGGTGCTCCTTTTTGTTGGAAATCCAACATACTTTTTGCGGTCAGTATATTAAACTATGGCTGTAAAGTCAATAGCAATTCAACGTTTCAGAAAAGCCGGGAAGCTTTTTTGAAAGAAATAAATAGATTCAGGGAGGAAACTATGGATTATAAAATGTTTTGTTTTCAATGTGAACAGACAGCGGGATGCAAAGGCTGTACAGGAAATGCGGGCGTGTGCGGGAAAAAAGCGGACACGGCCAATCTGCAGGATAATCTGACAGGAGCGCTGATCGGACTTGCAGGAGCGGTTAAGGGGAAAGAAGAGTTTATCACCGGGGAAATGAATCAACTGGTGATGGAAGCGTTGTTTTCCACGCTTACCAATGTAAATTTTGATAACGAATCTCTTACAGAACTGCTCAACAGGACTCATGCAATGATCAAAACTATGGGAGAAGCGGCAGATTATCCGATGGAACTTCTCTGGAATGCAGAGGAGGATATCCGTTCTTTAAAATCTCTCATTTTATTCGGTATTCGCGGAATCGCTGCTTATGCGTATCATGCAGAGGTTCTGGGCTATCATGAGGAGGAAATCAGCAGATTCTTTTACAAAGCCCTGTATGCAATCGGGATGGACTGGGGAATGGAGGAACTGCTTCCGGTCGTAATGGAAGTCGGAGAGGTAAATCTGAAGTGTATGGAACTGCTTGACCGGGCAAATACAGAGACATTTGGTACACCGGCTCCGACAGAGGTGACTCTGAATGTGGAAAAAGGTCCGTTTATTGTGATATCCGGTCATGATCTTTATGATTTAAAACAGCTTCTGGAACAGACAGAAGGAAAAGGAATCAATATTTATACCCATGGAGAGATGCTGCCCGCGCATGCTTATCCGGAACTGAAAAAATATCCGCATTTGAAAGGCAATTTTGGAACCGCATGGCAGAACCAGCAGAAAGAATTTGCAGAAATTCCGGCACCGGTAGTATTTACAACCAACTGCCTGATGCCGCCGAAAGCAAGCTATGCGGATCGCGTCTTTACAACAGAAACAGTTGCATATCCGGAAATCGTGCATATTGGAGAAGACCGGGATTTTACTCCGGTGATTGGGAAGGCACTGCAGCTTGGCGGATATCCCGAGGATCGTGCGATGACAGGAATCAATGGCGGAAGTAAAGTACTGACCGGTTTTGGACATGGAACCGTATTATCTGTGGCGGACAAAGTGATCGAAGCAGTGAAGAGCGGAGAAATCAGACACTTCTATCTGATCGGAGGCTGTGACGGGGCAAAGACCGGCCGCAATTATTATACAGAGCTGGTGAAAAATACGCCAAAAGACGGAGTTGTTCTGACGCTTGCCTGTGGAAAATACCGGTTTAATGATCTGGATCTGGGAACGATTGCCGGACTTCCGAGACTGATGGATATGGGACAGTGCAACGATGCCTACAGTGCGATCAGGGTGGCAGCAGCACTGGCAGAAGCTTTTGGATGCTCTGTAAATGAACTTCCGCTTACGATTATTCTCTCCTGGTATGAACAGAAGGCTGTCAGTATTCTGCTGACCTTACTGCATCTGGGAATCAGGAATATCAAACTGGGCCCGTCTCTTCCGGCCTTTGTATCTCCTAATGTACTGAATTTCCTTGTGGATCAGTTTGGTATCGCTCCGATTTCGACAGTGGAAAATGATCTGAAATAATGGAGTGAGTTTGGAATAAAAGTTAATTTCACATACATTGCTCAAAAAGGGCATAAGGTATAAAAACAGGTGTCCTGTACAGGGGAAGAATATGACGTATTTATGGAGCGGGATGATCCTGATCGGGATTGTTTATGGTGTTCTGACCGGGAATCTGGAGGCAGTGACAGAGGCTGTAATCTCTTCTTCAAAAGAAGCGGTAAATCTGTGTATCGGCATGGCGGGAATCACTGCCATGTGGACGGGAATCATGAAGATTGCGGAAACCACCGGACTGGTAGAGAAATTGTCCGGGGGACTCCGCCCGGTGCTGAAGCTTTTGTTTCCGGAACTTACAGGAGAGGTCAGGGCGTGCAGTTATATTTCCCTGAATTTTCTTTCCAATATGCTGGGGCTCGGGTGGGCTGCCACTTCATCGGGGCTGCTGGCTTTTCAGGAATTGGACAGGATTAATAGGGAAAATTGTATCCGGCTGGGTGAGACCGGGAAACGGGGAATTCCTATTGCCAGCAATGCCATGTGTACGTTTCTGATCATCAATGTTTCTTCTCTTCAGCTGATTCCAATGAATATGATTGCATACCGGGCACAGTATGGAAGCCCGCAGCCTGCGGCCATTGCAGGTCCCGGGCTGGTGGTTACCATGATCAGTACGGCAGCCGCTGTAATATTTTGCACCATTATGAATCGGAGAAGATGACATATTTGATTTGTCTATTTTCCGATATGCCGGTTCTTATGAGAAACAGAATATCATAAGGTATCATGAGAGTGTTTGCGGGAGAAGCTATGAAGGTGATTTCCTATCTTTCCAGTCTCATGATACCTTTTTTGCTGTTTTATGTGATTGGATACGGATTACTGTCAAAACGGGATATTTACAGAGATTTTCTGGACGGAGCCTGCGAGGGGCTTCGGACTGTGGGAAAAATTGTGCCCGCACTGATCGGACTGATGACGGGAGTAGGTGTTCTGCGCGCTTCGGGTTTTCTGGAATTTCTTGGAGGATTGATGGGAAGGGTGACGGAATCTTTCGGATTTCCGGCAGAACTGGTACCTCTTACACTGGTAAGAATGTTTTCGTCCAGTGCGGCAACGGGGCTGCTTCTGGATATTTTTAAAGAATTCGGGACAGATTCGCCGACGGGATTGATGGCAGGACTGATTCTTGGCGCAACAGAGAGCGTTTTTTATTGTATGAGCGTGTATTTTGGTTCAATCAAAATACAGAAGACCAGATATACACTGCCGGGAGCTCTGATTGCGACAGTGGCAGGGGTGATTGCGGCAGTGTGGATGGTAAGATGGATGAGATAGAGCGTGTTGAAAAATTCATTTCCGACATTTGTGTGCCACACTTTGCGGAAAGCAATTTTCAAACACGCTCTAGATAATGCCCGTCGGACAGGGTTATTCTGCGTCAGAGTGCTGCTGGTACATCACAAATCAAATAACAGATACATCTGATTTTGATAATACCGGAGATGCAGAAAATTTTTATACTGTCAGAAAGTCATAAAAATCATTATGCAATTCTGGCAGACAAATTTGAACCAGATAAATTTGTTCAGATAAGCTCTTTATTTTTGGTAAGCATCTCGCGGATCACATTCTGTGTGTAGATTCCGAGATGTTTTTTGTCTTCTTTATCCAGTTCGTCCGGATAGATTGGCTTACCGTATTCGACAATTACATGAGCCGGTTTGATGGTTGGGAAATGTGATTCCCAGATACCTGCTGTATTGCTCAGGGCGATTGGGATAATGGGGCATTTGCCTTTCGTGGCAATTTTGAAACTGCCTTCATGGAAAGAAAGCATGTCCAGTTCGTCTTCGCCTCTGCTCCGGGTGCCTTCCGGGAAAATACAGATGGAAATACCGTCTTTGATTTTGTCCACTGCAGCGAGGATCGTTTTCAGACCCTGCTTGATATCTTTTCGGTCCAGGAAAAGACAGTGCAGATATTTCATCCAGTTGGAAAGCAGCGGGACTTTTTCCATTTCTTTTTTGGCAACATAACCGGTGCGGATCGGGCAGCGGGTGTAAGTCAGAAGGATGTCAAAAAAGCTCCTGTGATTGCCGATGTACAGGACGGGTGTATCCTTCGGCACATTTTCTTCTCCGATTACGGTGATGCGTGCTCCCGTCAGCCAGAGAATGAAACGAAAAACTGCCTGGATGATTCGGAGCGAGCTGATGTCCTTTTTCATGGGAGCGAATTTCCCGATGCCCCATTCAACGATCAGAAGAGGGATGGACAGAATCAGGAAACCGACAACGGTAATGCATACTAAACAAAAACGTATCATAACAAGATTCCTTTCGTGTGTATTCTTTTTTTATTATACGGAAATAAAAGGCGACTTGCAATAAATGATTGAAAGAAATACAGGGAATAAGTTGCTGCGGATGAAGGAAAATGTCAGTGGAAAAAACGGGCAGTAATATCCGGCGGATCTGCCGCATAAAATGCTTACGAAGGAACGGTTTGGGGTGGCAGTATGGGGAAGAGAATCTGCCTGTTGGTACTGGCGGTGTGTGTGCTCCTGGGACTTGGCGGATGCAGGATCATCCGCATTGAGGAAGAGGAAAGAAAACCTCTGGAGTATACGATCGTGAATCAGCAGGAAATCCCGGAAGAGATTCTGTCTCTGATTGAGGAGAAAAAAGCCGGAGAGTTTCAGATGACGTATCAGAGCGGGGAAGAGATGTATCTGATCAAAGGTTATGGCCGTCAGATGAGCGGCGGTTACAGTATCCGTGTGGAAGAGCTGTCACATTCTTCCAATGGAATCTTTTTTATGACACATCTGATCGGGCCGAAGGATGACAGCATGGCCGGTGAACCGTCCTATCCGTATATTGTTGTAAAAATGGCATACCGGGAGGAGCCGGTGGTGTTTGAATAAAAAGAAGAGTGCAGGAGGGAGAATGAGCATGGAGTTAAAAAAAGAAGACATTCAGATGCTTCGGGAAAAGAGCAGGGCAACCAGCCAGGTGACTTTTGATGCGGACTATAATGTTCCGGATGCAAAGCCGGATATCGGGAGGATGATCCAGAACAAGGGAGATGTGCGCATGGATGAGGTACGCCTCAGTGATGGCCATGCGTTTTTGAAGGGCAGTCTGAATGTGGATCTGCTTTATGTGGGGGATGAGGAGAAAAAAGTTTACAGTCTTTCGGCAAAATTGCCGTTGGAGGAAACTCTGAACCTGGAAAATATCGTGAGCGGGGATAAAATCTGCCTGAAGTGGGAGATTGAAGATCTGAGCGTGCATCTGATTCATTCCAGAAAAATGAACATCAAAGCAATCGTTACATTTTATGCTGTGGTGGACGAACTGGCAGGAATCCGTCTGCCTGTGGCTCTGGATGATCCGTCGGTTTCCGTATTGAAAAAGCAGATGAGACTTCTGGATCTTGCAGTACATAAAAAAGATACCATGCGGCTGAAGGAGGAAATCTCTCTGGCTTCCAACAAACCCAATATTGCAGAGCTCCTCTGGTATCATATGGATGTGCGCGGACTGGATCTGCGTCCGGAGGAGAATCTGGTAAAAGCCAGGGGAGAACTTGCGGTATTTGTTCTTTATTCAGGAGATGATGAGGGAAATCCGCTTCAGTGGCTGGAATATTCCCTGCCGTTTTCGGGAGAAGTGGAGTGCGGAAACTGCAGTGGAAATATGATTCCGAATATGGAAGCAGCAGTGATCAATCAGGCGGTCGAGGTGAAGCCGGATGCGGACGGGGAGGAACGTGTTCTGCTTGCAGATGTGGTTCTGGAACTGGATATGAAGCTTTACCGGGAAGAAGAACATGAGATCATCACAGATGTCTATACACCTCTGCGGGAATGTATTCCACAGGGAAAAATGGAAACACTGGAAAGTCTGCTGGTGCGTAATTTTTCCAAATGCAGGCTGTCAGACAGAATAGAGGTCAAAGAAAATCAGGGGAAAATCCTTCAGATCTGTCATAGCCAGGGAAGGGTAAAAATCGATAAGACACAGATCGTAGAGAACGGTATTCAGGCAGAGGGGATTGTTTTCATGAAGATTCTCTACAGTGTGGGGAATGATGATATGCCGTTTTATTCCATGGAGGCGATGCTGCCGTTTACCCATGTGGTGGAAGCCCGCGGCATCACACCGGATTGTCTGTATTATCTGAAAGCCGGAATAGAACAGCTTTCCACTACAATGGCGGACAGCAATGAAATTGAGGTAAAAGCTGCGGTCAGCCTGAATGTACTGGTGATCCGGCAGGAAAAAACGATGATCATTGACCGTGTGGAAGAAAAGCCTCTGGATGTGGAAAAAATCCGCAGTATGCCGGGAATCACGGTGTATATGGTAAAACCGGAGGATACCATGTGGAACATTGCGAAGCGGTTTTACACGACAACGGAGGAAATCCGGATGCTGAATGAACTGGAAGATGAAAACGTCAATCCCGGACAGCCGCTGCTTCTGGTGAAGAAAGTGGAAGGGTAAGGCTGGATGTTTCATATAAAAATTTCAAGACTTGCAGTAAAGGTCGGATATCAGAGGCTTTTGCTGCGAGTCTTTCTGTGTTTCTATTCTTTTTGGTGATTTGTTCTGTCTCTCTCTTTTTTTCTGAAAGGAAAGATGTTACAATAGAAAGCAAGATAACAACACTGCAGAAATGATTCATGTGCAGAAATGACAGCTGCAGGAAAGGAGACGACAATGGGATATTTTGAAATGACATCACCGGAAGCGGTCGGGATTTCATCAGAGGGAATCCGCGCTTTTTTGAAAGAAACAGAGAGGACCGGACTGGAGCTGCACCGCCTGATGATTCTGCGTCACGGGAAATGCTGTGCGAAGGTTACATGGGCTCCCTATGATGAAAACGATATGCATCCGCTGTATTCTTTCAGCAAATCTGTGACTGCGACTGCAATCGGTTTTGCCCGTCAGGAGGGACTCCTGTCACTGGATGAAAAAATTACGGATATCTTTCCGGAAGATGTACCGGAAAATCCTTCCGAAAATCTGAAAGCCTGTACGATTCATCATCTGCTCTGTATGAGCTGCGGACATGAAACAGAAATCGGAGATCGCAGCCCACAGTGGCGTAAGAGTTTTTTTGCACATCCGTTCCTTCATGAACCGGGAACTTTTTATCAGTACAACACTCCGGGAAGTAATCTTCTGGCATCCATTGTAAGGAAAAAAACAGGGCAGCAGGTAACGGAGTATCTTCGTCCCCGTCTGTTTGATCCGCTGGGGATGGGAGAAGTTTACTGCTTCCAGCTTCCGGATGATCTGGAGACCGAAGCCGGCGGTGGCGGTATGAAGATGAAACTGGAAGATATGGCGAAATTTACCCAGTTTATGCTGCAGGATGGCTGGTGGGAAGGCAAACAGCTTCTGAAGGACTGGTATTATGACAATGCTCGTGTGAAACATATGGAAACAAAAGGCGACAGTGCAGGGCATGTGAAAGACTGGGCAAATGGTTACGGCTATCAGTGCTGGATGGGAAATCTGCCGGGGTCTTTCCGTGCGGACGGTGCGTTCGGACAGTTTGGCCTTGTATATCCGACTCTGGATCTCTGCATTATTACCAACTCTGCCACAGAGCAGACGCAGACGATGATCGATGCAGTGAATGAATATCTGTTACCGTGCGTGGACCCGGAAGTACACGGTGCAGCAGAAGAAAAGGGAGAGGCGCTTTGCCTGAAAAAATCCATTCCTGTTCTGACCGGATGCAGAAATCCGATGCTGGAAGAAAAACTGAATCATTCCGTTTATACCCTTGCAGATCAGGATAAAACGTTGTCCGGAATTAAGCGTCTGGTAGGCGGTGCCGGGATTTATGTGATTCCGGATGACGGTGCTGTCACGCAGATTCGTTTTTCTTTCGAGAGAGACCAGGTGGTTCTTCACTTTACGGAAAATGGTGTGGAAAAAGATATTGCAGCGGCTCTGGACAGCAGTTTTGCTTTTTCGGTTGTGGATGAAATCCGTTATGCGGCTACCGCCAGATGGCGCAGCCTGCGCAAACTGGAAGTAGAGATCCGCCGCATGGATGCGATGAGCGGTGCAAGAATCATCTTTAGATTTGATGGAGACCGTCTGATTCCGGAAGCAGATGAAACACTGATGACGGACGGAGGACTTGGCATGACGGAGCGCCGTATGGCAGAATTTTGTCAGACTGCCTGTCTGGAGGATGTGGCAATTGAAGTTACCGGAAACAATCCGGGGGTTGTAAAAGAATAAACAGAACAAGGAGAAAAAAATGGAGCAGATTCTGGAAGCAATCCGAAACACGATGATCGTTTCCTGTCAGGCACTTCCTGGTGAACCGCTTTACTGCGAGGAGATGTCATTGATGCCTTTTATGGCAAAGGCGGCACAGGAAGCAGGATGCAGATGTATCCGTACAAGCAGTGTCCGGGATGTTGTGGGTATCAAAGAAAAGACAGGGCTTCCCGTCATTGGTCTGATCAAACGGGTTTATGAGGGGTACGAGGGATATATCACACCAACGATGAAAGAAGTGGATGAGCTGGTTGCTGCAAAAGCAGATATCATTGCCCTTGACTGTACCATGCGTGCCAGAGGAGACGGGATGACTATTAACGAATTTCTGAAGAAAATCCGTGAAAAATATCCTTATATTTTGCTGATGGCGGATGTTTCCACTCTGGAAGAGGGAATCAATGCATGGAAATGCGGTGTGAATCTGGTTGGAACCACATTGAGCGGATATACGGCATATTCTCCGAAGAAAGACGGACCGGATTATGAATTGGTGGAAAACCTGGTGAAAAATGTGGAAATTCCTGTCATTGCGGAGGGAAAAATCCATTATCCTGAAGAGGCAAAGAAGATGCTGGAGTTAGGAGCCTATGCAGTAGTGGTTGGTGGAGCAATCACACGCCCGCTGGAAATCGCGCAGCGGTTTTACAGAGAGATTGCGCCCTGTGCGGTGGAACGGTAAACATATGAAAATACTGGTATTTGACATTGGAGGAACATTTATTAAATATGGCTGTTGTGTGAATCATAAACTGACAGAGATTCATGAGGTGCCCACAGAAGCAGAGAAAGGCGGTCCGCATATTCTGGAAAAAGTGATTTCTCTGATTTCCGGACAGATGGATTATGATGCCATTGGAATCAGCACTGCCGGACAGGTAAATGCAGATGAGGGTTCCATTATTTATGCCAACAGCAATATTCCTGCTTATACAGGAACCGAAATCCGGAAAGTATTGGAGAAGCGGTTCCATGTGCCGGTGATGGCAGAAAACGATGTGAATGCTGCAGCTATGGGAGAGGCTGTGTACGGTGCTGGAAGAGAGAAAAAAGCATTTCTGTGCCTGACTTACGGAACCGGTATCGGTGGTGCAATCGTGCAGGATCGGATGATTTATCACGGAGCAACGTTTTCTGCTGCAGAGTTTGGGGCCATTGTCACACATGCAGAGGAAAAAATCCATGGAAAAGATTTCTTTGACGGCTGTTATGAGAAATATGCATCTGTAACGGCTCTGGTGCAGAGAGCCATGAAATATGAGAAAGAACTGACAGACGGCAGAAAAATTTTTGAGAAACTGGATGACCCGGAAGTTTTCCGGATCGTTGATGAATGGATTGATGAGATCATGATGGGGCTTGGCAGTCTGATTCATATTTTTAATCCGTCCTGTGTGATACTGGGAGGCGGAATTATGACCCAGCCGTTTATTACAGATCAGATCCGGCAGCGGATTTCCCGATATGTGATGCCGAACTTTGCGCACGTGGAAATCCTTCCGGCAATGCTGGGAAATAGCGCGGGTTTGCTGGGGATCAATTATCTGACCTGCGAGTATATGAAAAAACAGATATAAGGGATGATTTATGGAACCATATTACTACAACCGAATGAATAAAACACAGCAGGCTGTCTACCACGCCATTTATCAGGGGCTTTTGAGAATTGACGATTCTTTTCTGATTCCAAGGGTAGAAGCTGAGGAACTCTATCATATTTTTTTCCAGCTGCGCCTGGATCATCCGGAGATTTTCTGGGCACCGGGATATCAGTATAAATACTATCCGGATTCCCCGAATCTGATTTTTCTTCCGGAATATCTCTTTGAAAAGGGGAAAATCAAAGAGCATCAAAAAGCGATGAAAGCCAGAGTGGAGAAACTTGCCCGCCCGGCACGGAAGCTTTCCGAATGGGAAAAAGAGAAGTATGTACACGATTTTATCTGTACCAATATTCATTATGACAAACTGAAAAAGCCCTATTCCCATGAAATTATCGGACCGCTTGGACAGGGTGTTGGTGTCTGTGAGGGAATCGCAAAGTCCGTGAAAATCCTGTGCGATGCGCTTGGCATCTGGTGTCTGATCGTCATCTGCGGAAATAATCCTGAGAAAGGAATCAAATACCGCCATACCTGGAATGTGGTAAAAATCGGCGGACAATACTACCATCTGGATGCGACTTTTGATAATACGCTTGGCAAGGAAGAAATCCGTTACGATTACTTTAACCTGAATGATAAAAACATTTTCCGTGATCATGAGCCTCTGCTCGTGCCGGCACCTGCCTGCACAGACGGAGATCATTTTTATTACAGAGAAAAGAAGCTTTCCTTTACCAGACAGCCGGAGATTACAGTGGAAGAGGCAAATGAAGGGGAGAAGGAATAAACGATGGATACCTTTATTATGCTTCAGGAGCTTCTGGAGCAGAACCAGTTTGAATTGATATGTCAGGGACCGGAGATTCGTCTTGTGTATCTGATGAATGATGCGGCAGAGAGTTTTCTGGTCTTTCAGAATGCAGTGATGACTGGTAATTACAAGAAAAATTATGAGGGAAAACTGAATGTATCGCTGAACAGGGAAGAGGAAACATATATCCTGTCTGTTTATCAGGGAGATACGGTGGTGACTCTGTTTTTTACTGATCTGATGCTGGATGTCCGGCTGTATGATTACAGCGGGCTGGGGCATTTCTGGGTGAAAGGATACGAATACCTGAGACAGCTGGAATACCGGATTGCGATTCTGCGGGACAAACGGGATTATCTGGGTGAGGAATACTGTACACAGCAGGAACAAAAACTTGCTGCTCTTGCGGATTTTCCGCCGTTGAATTACTGCTGTTATCCGGCAGTACCGGAGAAATATATCGTTCCCCGAGGAGAACCCTGGCAGGTCTCGGAAGAAGCGATTGAGGTTATGGAGGAATTGGCAGATGAAGTCCATGATCGCAGAATGAAAAGGATGCTTGGGTTTTACCGCAGACATCCGCATCCATTTGCTGCGAAAAAAATTGCCCGGATGCTGCACCGGAACGCTCATGCGGAATTGACAGATCTTCTGACGGAGAAACTGTGTGAGGCAGCAGCCGTTTATCCTGTGCGTTCTTTCGGGGAAGAAACGGACAGGAAGTATGCACAGATTATAAAACAGGCGCAGGAGCGGCAGGAGCTTCTGAAACGTCAGGGAAGAGATTCCGTTCTATTGCTGGAACAGCCCTTTGTGACGGCAGCGGATGACATGAAATTTCAGGTGCATCTGATGATCTGGAAGAGAGGGTGGATCAACAGGAGAGCGGAGGTGGAGAGCTTTCGCTAGAGCGTATTTTTATATGGTCGGCTAAAATGGAATGGGAATATGAAATAGCCGATACAATAGAATAAAATTGATCAGCCATTGTGATAATCTGCGCGCAGATCCAAATGCCAGACCAGAGGATTACTGGTCAAATACAAGCGGAAATGACCGGAAAACACTGGATAAATTCTGCAGTGCATTTTTAAACGGAGATACAGCATTCATAGAAGAAATTTTCAATGACTATCTGTGGAATACTATCAGTATTCGTGATACGGCAGCTCAAAAGGAGCGGAAAGAAAACTTTTATCATGGGCTTCTTCTTGGACTTCTTGGTTTTCAGGATGAGTGGCTTGTGAAGTCAAATGCAGAGTCTGGAATTGGTTTTAGTGATATTCTGGTTGAGATACGAAGAAACCGGATTGGAATTGTGATCGAAATGAAATATGCGGAGGATGGTAATTTAGAAAAGGCATGTCAGAAAGCTCTTCAGCAGATAAAAGACAAAAAATACGAAGCCAGATTAAAAGAAGACGGCATGAGAAATGTTATGAAATACGGAATTGCATGCTATAAAAAAGAATGTAAAGTTGAAAAAGGGGAGGCGTAAGCCTCCTTTTCGATTATCCGCAGAAGCATATTGAAATTCAGGAAAAAATCATATAAAATAAAGGACAGAAAATACTGTATACAAAAAACAAAACAGTAGGAAAAGATACAATATCGGAGGAAGCTATGCGATTACGTGCACTGGCAAAAATTAATTTGGGACTTGATATTTTAGGAAAGAGAGATGACGGGTATCATGAGGTACGCATGATCATGCAGACGATACAGATGTATGATGTGCTGGAACTTCATCGCAGCAAAACACCGGGAATTTCTCTTGTGACGAATCTGCCGTTTGTTCCATCTGATGAAAGAAATCTTGTTTATAAAGCAGCAAAACTTCTGATGGATGAGTTTCACGTGGAAGAAGGCATTTCCATGAAACTGGATAAATCGATTCCTGTAGCTGCGGGTATGGCAGGCGGAAGTTCCGATGCAGCGGCGGCTTTTGTAGGGGTGAACCGGCTTTTTAATCTGGGCTTAAGCGAGCGGGAACTGATGGAACGCGCAGTAAAAGTAGGCGCAGACGTGCCTTATTGTGTTATGCGCGGAACTGCGCTTGCGGAAGGAATCGGGGAGAAGCTGACCTGGATCCCACAGGTACCGAAGTGTTATATCCTGGTAGGAAAACCGGGTGTCAACGTTTCCACAAAGATGGCATATGAGAATCTGCATCTGGATGAAATTAAAGAACGTCCGGATATTGACGGAATGATTCAGGATATCACTAATGGTGACCTGTATGCCATGGTATCGAAAATGGGCAATGTATTTGAACCGGGGATTATCGGACGTTATCCGGTTATTCAGGAGATTAAGGATCTCATGGAAGCCAACGGAGCGCTGAAAGCAATGATGAGCGGCAGCGGTCCGACCGTATTTGGTATCTTTGATGATGCGGAAAAAATGGAAAAAGCCGCAGCAATCCTTCGGGAAAGTCATCTGGCCAAGACCGTGTTTGCTACGGAAACATACAATAGAGAAGGAGGTTTTGCGAATGACAAGTGATTTTACAGTAAATATGGACCAGTATCTGCCTCTGAGAGATGTTGTATTCAATACCCTTCGTCAGGCAATTTTGAAAGGAGAACTCAAGCCGGGTGAACGTCTGATGGAGATTGCTCTTGCAGATAAGCTTGGTGTCAGCCGTACGCCGATCCGGGAGGCTCTGCGCAAACTGGAGCAGGAGGGTCTCGTATTCATGATTCCGCGCCGCGGTGCACAGGTAGCGGATATTACAGAAAAGGATCTGAATGATGTTCTGGAGGTTCGTATTGCATTGGAAAATCTTTCTGTTGAAAAAGCGTGCAAGCGAATGACAGAGGAACAGATCAAAAAACTGGGGCTTGCAGCCAGAGAGTTTGAACGTACGACTGCAGAAAATAATCTGGTGAAGCTGGCGGAAGCAGATGTGGCTTTTCATGAGATCATTTACCAGGCGGCGGACAATCAGACTCTGAATCAGGTACAGAGCAATCTGCGTGAACAGATCTACCGTTACCGTGTAGAGTATCTGAAAGATGAAGAAATGAGAAACCAGCTTGTCAAGGAGCATGAGCAGCTGTACCTTGCGATGAAAGAACGGAATGTGGAAAAAGCCCAGGAAATCAGCTTCCATCATATTGAGAATCAGAGGAAGGGAATTATCCGGTCCATTCAGGGCGAAGCAAATGCTGCGCAGAAGAAATGATGCAGTATGGAGCTGATTCTGCTTTGAACTGATTCTGCTTTGAGTTGTTTTTGATTTGAGCTGTTTTTATTTTGACTGTTTCGGATTTCTTTTGAATAATCCGTACTAAATATAGAAGATTTTGGAGATACTAGGAGAGATGTGAGAACGTCTCTCTTTTTTGTTACAGAAAAGAACAGTGGACAGTCCGGGAATTTTCAAACACACTTTAGTACATTGAAAAATCAGACGAGAAAAAGCAGAAGAGGTGACCAGCTGTGGACAATATTAAGATTTCAAAGAACTTACGTATCAATGAAGAATATGTGAGAAACAGATGTGAAAACTGTGCGGACATCCAGGTCCGTCAGATGAAACTGGGTGAGGAGCGGAAAGTAGACTGCCTGATGGTTTACATTGAGGTGGCTGTGTCCAATATGATGCTGGATGATTCGGCAATCGGAAAGATGGTGAATCATTTCTGGGAGGTTTCTCCGGAAAAAATTCAGGAATTTGTGGCTGATAACAGCCTTGGGATTGCTGATGTAAAAAAGCTGGAATCTATGGATGAAGTATTTTCTGCGCTTCTGGCGGGAAATGCCGTTTTCTTTATGGATGGTTATGATCAGGCCATGAAAATCTCCAGCAAGGGTTATCCGGGAATGGGAGTATCCGAGGCGGAAGCGGAAAAAGTTCTGCGCGGATCTAGAGAGGGATTTTCAGATTCTGTAAAAACGAATTCTGCGCTTGTGCGGAAACGTTTGCGGGATACGAGGCTGAAAGTGGAGGAACGCCAGATTGGAACCAGAACGCATACGATGCTCCATATGCTTTATATGGAAGATCTGGTGCGTGAGGAATTTCTGGAAGATGTCCGGGAAAGACTGGATACTTATGAGATCGACGGAATTCTGGACAGCGGGATGCTGGAACAGCTGACAGAGGAGGTCTGGTATTCGCCGTTTCCCCAATACCAGATAACGGAACGTCCGGATAGAGCTGCGCAGGAAATTCTGAATGGAAAAATCGTTCTGATCTGTGATAATTCACCGTCGGTATTGATTCTTCCAAGTTCGTTTCAGGGCTTTATGGAGAGCAGTGAAGACTGGAATCAGCGTTTTGAGATGGCATCGTTTCTGCGGGTCCTGCGGTATCTGGCACTGGCCTGCGCAACACTTTTTCCGGGACTTTATCTGGCAGTTATCCGGTTTCATACGCAGATTCTGCCCACAAATCTGATTTTGTCCTTTGCGGATGCGCGGGAGGGAGTGCCTTTTTCCAGCGTGGCGGAACTGATATTTCTGGAACTGGCTTTTGAGCTGATCCGTGAGGCAGGGGTGAGAGTTCCGGGGGCATTGGGAAATGCGATTGGGATCGTAGGCGGACTGATTGTAGGAGATGCGGCCGTCAGCGCAAATCTGGTAAGCCCTATTGTGGTGATGATCGTTGCCCTGACTGCGTTGGGCTCCATGACGATTCCGAATGAGGAATTTGCCTCTGCATTCCGGCTGATCAAATATGTATTCTTGTTCCTTGGAGGATTTCTGGGAATCTTCGGGATCGTGCTGGGGATTTATCTTTTGATATCTCATCTTGCGGGACTATTGAGCTTCGGTATGCCATATCTGATGCCTTTTGTAAAAAGAAATCCGGAGCATGGTGTGGGAGACGGAATTCTGCGGATGCCTTTTCAGAGGCGATGGAGGCGGCCTCTGTATGCGAAGAACGACCAGAATGTCCGGTTAAAGAAAAGAGAAGAATGCAAAAGAAATTAGAATATTCAGCTGAAGAAAAAAGAATGATTGAAAAGAAATCAGAAAGAATAGAGAGAAATGCGGAAAGGAACCTGCGGGACAGGGTGGTGTGAAGTATGGAGTTTGCAGAAAATAACAGAATTTCCCACAGACAGCTTTATCGTCAGATGGTGCTGGCATTTCTGGCACCATTTATGCTGTGTCTGTTTGGGCGGGACCGGATTCTCGGGTCATCGGGGATTGCGGGAACACTGGCAGCGATTCTGCTGCTCCTGTTTTATGTGATTTTTCTGATACGTCTGGAACCGTATTATTCGAATCTGGGAAAATCGGAAGGAGGATTTGCCGGGCGTGTGTTTGGCAGCTTTTTTGTGATCTATGTGATTTTTACAGCGGCATATCTTCTGACCGTGCTGATGAAAATTGTTCCGGAAAGCCTTCTGGAAGGTGTGGAAGGTAAATGGATCGCTTTATGTGCCGTGCTGGTGTGTGCCTTTGGAACACACAAAGGAATGCAGCGAAGAGGCAGGATTGCGGAAGTTTCCGGAGGATTGCTGCTGGGAGGTATGATATTGATGATGATTTTGTGCCTGGGACAAAGCAGAATTTCGTACCTGATGGAAATGTCTGTGGCATGGGATTTCACTGGAAGGGAATTTTTGAGAAGTACTTATGGAGTGTTATGTGCTTTTTCCGGAATAGGGCTTCTGCCTTTTGTACTGGGAAATGTGGAAAAAAGAGGGAGTGCGGGAAAAACAGCTGTGTTTGGAATTGTGACGCTTGGAGGAATCATTCTGGGAATGCTGATTCTGCTTCCTGCTGTTTTTGGATGGAACCGGCTTCTGGCGGAAGAATATCCTGTCATTCCTTTGCTTGCAGGAGCAGATCTTCCAGGAAATGTGCTGGCAAGATTTGATGTGCTGTGGATGGGATTTTTGCTGTACAGCCTTTTGTTTGCGGTGGGGAGTCTGTTCCATTACGGACACCAGATTATCCGGCAGACACATCTGGGGACAGGAAGATACTGGATGGCAATTGTGGTTTACGGGCTTTCTGTTCTGAAATTCCGCGGATGGGGGATAGAAGATATTTATGGACGATACCTGGCTTATATTTTTGTACCTGGTATGCTGCTTCTGCAGGTACTGATCATGATGCGGGGAAAAGGAAAAAGGCGAAAAAAAACAGCCGCAGCTGCAGCAGGAATCTCCCTGATGCTTTTCCTTTCAGGATGTGCAGGGATTGAACCGGAAAAAAGAATGTATCCTCTTGCGCTGGGGGTGGATGGAACTGCCGATAGTTTTGAAATTACTTATGGAATGCCGGATTTGCCGCAGGCGACCGGACAGGGAAAAGAGGAGGAAAATAATCAGACTTCTGTTCTTACGATTACAGGAGCGGATTTTGATGAGATTGAGGAGAAATACGAAAGGTCGCAGGAAAAGTATCTGGATATGGGACACCTGCAGGTGCTGATACTGAGTGACCGTCTGCTGGAAAATGAGCGGTGGCAGGTACTCCTGGATTATTTGAAGGAAGAGCCTTTTGTGGGGGAAAATGTGTATGTGTTCCGTGCAGAAGATCCACGGGAAATTCTGGAGTGGGAAGGGGGAAGCGGGACTTCCGTGGGAGAATATCTGGTCGGTATTCTGGAGAACCGTGTCTCCGGTCAGGAAAAAAAGGGAGTGACACTCCGGGAAGTTTATCATCAGCGATATCTGACGGGAGGCATGCGGATTTTGCCGAAAGTGAGACTGTCGGGAACAGAACTGGAAGTGTGGATGTGATGGAAGGTCTCCTGAAACTAGAGCGTGTCTGTCGGAATAAAACTGTCAATAGAAGAGAATGTATTACAGAACGGTATAAAAAGAATAGTCCGGGAAATACTTCTGATAAAGGCAATCAGGAGGGATTTTATGGATTTATTTACAGATAGTTCCAGTGGAGAAAACGAAGGAAAAAAAGAAATAACAGAAATAACAGAAATAACAGGATACCGTATCAGGAGGCTTTTTTTAAAAAAACGGGAAGAAACAGATAGATTCCAGACCAATCGCAAAATGAAAAGCAGATTGCTGAGAAGACGGCTGGTTTATGGAATATGGATTCTGATTTTGACGGGAATACTCGTGAATTTATCACATATGCCTTTGATTTTGGAAGGAATGCCCATGAATTTACCAAACCTGTCTTTGCCTTTGGAAGAAATTTCACCGACTTTCGCACACACACCATCGGTTTTGGAAGGAACCTCTCCGGAATTTTTTAACTTGTCCGTAAAGACAGGAGAAGTGCAGAATCCATCTTTTCTGGCATGGTGGGGAACGATGTATCCGAAATTCTGTTTTAAAATTACAGAAAAAGAGAAAACCGGAGAAAGCAGTACAGAAACATCCGGGAAGCGGCGGGTAAAGATATCCTTCTGGCTTGCGCAAGCCCTTGATTGGTGATAGAATAAATAAAAATCAAAGTCAGGAAATGGAGAAAAAAATGAAAATAGACAGAGATGCTCCTGTCGGTGTATTTGATTCGGGTGTTGGAGGTCTTACGGTAGCCAGAGAAATTATGCGCAACCTCCCTTCTGAAAAAATTGTATATTTCGGAGATACCGCGAGAGTACCCTATGGAAACAAATCCAAAGATACCATTATCCGCTATTCCCGTCAGATCATCCGATTTCTTCAGGAACAGCAGGTAAAAGCCATCGTCATTGCCTGCAATACAGCAAGTGCGTTTGCACTGGATGCAGTCCGGGACGATCTGGATATTCCCGTGCTGGGAGTGATTGAGCCGGGAGCTGTAGTTGCTGCCCGGGAGACCAGAAATAAGAGAGTCGGAGTCATCGGAACGATTGGTACGGTGGGAAGCGGAATACATGAGGATTTCCTAAGACAGCTGGATCCGGAGATTACTGTTCTGGGCAAAGCCTGCCCTCTGTTTGTACCGCTGGTAGAAGAGGGATGGCTGCACGATCCGGTGACCTTTGAAGTTGCCAGAAGGTATCTGAGAGAACTGCAGGAGAGAGAAATCGATACATTAATTTTAGGCTGTACCCATTATCCGCTGCTTCGCTCCACGATACGCGAAGTCATGGGGGAAAGTGTGCGGCTGGTTAATCCGGCATATGAGACAGCCCTGGAGCTGAAGAGACTTCTGACAGAAAAGGATCTGCTGAGTACCGGAAAGGAAGAGGAGGAATTTCCATACCGTTTTTATGTGAGTGATCTTGCAGACAAATTCAAGAGTTTTGCAAATTCCATTTTGCCTTACGATGTGGAAATGACTCAGAAAATCGATATTGAAAAATACTGATGCAGGTTCCAACCGCCATGGAAATGGAGGATGATATCTGGATCAGAAATGGGGGAGTGTATATGGACAAAGATGTGCTGATACATGTGCGTGGTCTTCAGATGATGGAAACAGAGGAAGGTCAGGAGCCGATTGAAATTGTGGTTCCTGGACAGTATTACTTCCGTAACGGCAGTCATTATCTTCGCTACGAAGAGATTCTGGATGATTCAGCAGAGCCAACGATCAACTACATAAAAATGTCTCCCGGAGGAGTGGAAGTAAGGAAAAAAGGGCTCGTCAATGTGCATATGGTCTTTGAGCAGGGCAAAAAGAACATGACCTATTATACGACGCCTTATGGAACACTTCAGATGGGGATTGCCACGACGAATCTGGAACTGACGGAACACAAGGGAAGTATTGATATGAAAGTGGATTATGCGCTGGATATGAATGAGGAACATGTGGCAGACTGTTATCTTACGATCCAGGCACAGGAGAAAGGTTCCGGTGAAGCATTTTTGTGAGGGCAGAGAGGAAATTATTAAAAAATGAAACCATGGGAAAATGGAGTTTTAAAAATTAGTGAAAACCACAGATATCTTCAGAATGGTGATATCCCCTTTTTCTGGCTGGGAGACACAGCCTGGCTGATGTTTTCCAGACTGACTCAGGAAGAAGCGTGTACATATCTTCGCAACCGTAAGGAAAAAGGATATAACGTGATTCAGGCAACACTGATTCATGAATGGCCGCAGAAGAACATAGAGGGAGCATTTGCTCTGGAAGATAATGATTTTGCCGGACCTGATCGGAATGGCGGATACTGGCAGAGAGTAGACGCAATGGTTTCCATGGCAGAGGAATTGGGACTTTATATGGCTCTTCTGCCATCCTGGGGATTTCATACTGCCAACGGTCTTCTGAATATGGAAAATGTGGATGTTTATCTGGATTTTCTGATAGAGCGATATGGAAAACGGCCCAATGTAATCTGGCTTCTGGGCGGAGATGTAAAGGGTGACGCTGCTTTTGAATTATTCTGTCATATGGGACGTAAACTGAAAAAGGATTGCCCGGACAAGCTTGTTGGTTTTCATCCTTTTGGAAGAACTTCTTCCTCTCAATGGTTTAACGAAGAAGAATGGCTGGATTTCCATATGTTTCAGTCCGGTCACAGAAGATATGACCAGATTAGCCTGGGAGCCTGGGATGACAATGGAAAAAATCCGGATTATTTCGGGGAAGACAACTGGAAATACGTGGAAAGGGACCGAAGTTATTTACCGGAGAGGCCTGTTGTGGACGGAGAACCTTCCTATGAACAGATTCTTCAGGGGTTGCATGATAAGACACAGCCTTACTGGCAGGCATGGGATACGAGAAGATATGCGTACTGGTCTGTATTTGCAGGTGCTTTTGGGCATACTTTCGGGGATAATGCCATAATGCAGTTTTATGTAAAGGAACGGGACGGAGAAGGTTCTTTTGGAGTTTGGCAGAATTGGCAGGATGCTCTTCATAATATTGGCGGAATGACAATGACTCATTTGAAAAACTTAATGGAAAGTGTGGATTATCAGACAGGGCATCCGGCGCAGGAACTTGTAACAGAGGGTCAGGGTGAGAAATATGACCGTGTTGCTGTGTTTGCCGGAGATGGATTTGTCTTTTGTTATGATTATAACAATCATCCGTTTTCGCTGGATTTATCAGAATATCAGGGATACTTTGATGCATACTGGATGGATCCTGTGACAGGAGGAAAGAGCTATTTTGCGTCCATATCCGCCGATAAGAATATTCGGTTTGTCCCTGCTGAAAGAAAAGAAGGACACTCGGACTGGGTTCTGGTGCTTCTTGCCAGAGGAAAATAACCATATATATCCGAGTGCCGCCATTCGCGCTTTGATTCCAGCGATCTCTCCGGCGATGTTACAGGAATTGTGAGAAAGGTAATGCCGGCGTTACAGACCGGAAGATATTGAATAAAAAAGAAAGGCTTTCGCATTTATGGTTGAAAGATCATAAATGCGGAAGTCTTTTTGTAATTATTTCTTATTGGTTTTATTTTTTGGTGTTTTATTTTTAGCTGTGTTGGTGTTCTGTGTTTTGTTTTTCTCAAAGATACGTTTGAAGAAGTTCTGTTTTTTCTGTGGGGTTTCCAGCGGACCACGGATGCCTCGAACACCTACGATATAAAGTCCACTGACTTCAGCCTTGATCTCTTTCTTAACAGGAATCAGATCGAATACCTTCTCATCGGCGATCAGAACAGAAATCTTAGGACCGACTTTGGCTTTGACAATAGGAAGCTTGGAACGGCGCATAAGCTTTGGTGTCTGATCGATCACCATCTGCGGAAGACCGGAATTCTTAAGCGGAAGCCTTTTCTTATCAATGACCAGCATGGAAACGGTTTGTTTGGTTGCTTCAATCTGTGCCTGCTGTTCTTCCTGTTTCTTCTGAGCTTTCTTGCCGAAGAAGTATAAAGCAACCAATACTCCGATCAGAATTACCAGAATAACAAGAAGGACGATCGTTACTGTACTCATAGATATCCTCCTGATATGTATAAATTGAAATATTGCCGAAACATATATTTGCGAGATTTATTCTACCATTAAATAAATAAAAAGGCAATTATTTTTATGGAAGCTGTCAGGTAAATTTTACAGAACCGTTCCTGTTCACTTTGTTCGCAGTAACACAGTATCTGTCAGTTGTTTTTTCAGAAGCCGTCAACTGATTTTTATGAGGTTTTCCGGGTGATTTTTGATATTACAGATAAGGACTCTGCGTTTTTCTATAATAGAAAAAATGATAATTTTCCGTTGCGTTTCATGGAAGTTTCCAGTTATTTCATGAAGTTTTTATGGAGATTTCCTATGAAATTGGTAGAAATCTTACATAATTAAAGGTATAATGTTGTTACAGCAGACGGAGTGAGCAGTAATATCATATTACTGCTCAGACAGAAAAATCATCATGAACGATTATGTGCAGATGCGCATGGTTTCATGTCTGTTTCCGGGACTTTTGCAGTAATATAAGGAGTTAAAATGAATAATGATAAGAGGATAAACAGAGAGGGAGGTCTGCCCGATCCGCATTCTGCGGAAGAGGATAATGGACTTGCCATGCATCCTGAGGGAAAAGATGAGGAGGCAGAGGCAACCTTTACGGAAGAGGAAGAGCAGATACTTGCCCGATGGAGGGAAAGACGGAAAAAAGCAGCGAAAAAGCGGCGCAGAAGACTTTTTTTCAATATACTGCTTACCGTTATTCTGGTCATTGCTGTTTTTGCGGGAGGAATTCTGTATGTGACAGGTCATTTTCCGGATATGCCGAGAGTAAAACTTTCCGGTGTCAGAAATGCCTGGGAAAGGATCGTTTCCATATTCCCCTCAGGAAATGAAAAAAAGGACAGTCAGGAGAATTCAGAAAAAGAAGCAGACGGCGAGACCGAAACGCCTGTATCGGTAAATCCGTTTTGGGATGAAACAAGTACAGCTGATACGCATTATGCGCAGGCTACCGGGAAAAAACTGGAAAAAGAGAAAGAAGAACGTCAGAAACGGACGAAGATTCTGAAAAAAGCAAAACGTCAGGCAGAGCAGTATGATTATGATGCAGCAATCAAGACCATAAAAAGTTATGAAAAATACCAGCTATACGACAACATGACAGCAGCTGTTGCGGAATACAGGGAAACAAAGGCAAACTGCGTTTCCTGGCCTGCGGAAAAGGTGACACATATTTTTTATCATACCCTGGTCAAAGATACAGACAAAGCATTTGACGGTGATTATAAGGCCGGAGATTACAATCAGGTAATGACTACGATTGATGAATTTAATAAGATTACTCAGATAATGTATGATAAGGGATATGTGATGGTCAGCATTTATGATCTGGCGTCTGTGAATAAAGACGGAACCATGAGTGCAGGAGAGATTCTTCTGCCGCCGGGCAAGATTCCGTTTATTCTTTCCCAGGATGATGTGTGTTATTACCATTACATGGACGGAGATGGATTTGCTTCAAAACTGATCGTGGATGAGGACGGAAAAATTCGCAATGAATATGTGGAAGATGACGGAAGTATTTCTGTGGGCGATTATGACATGGTGCCGCTGATAGACCGTTTTGTGGAAGAACATCCGGATTTTTCCTATAGAGGAGCCAAAGGAATCGTTGCGCTGACAGGATATAATGGAATTCTGGGATACCGTACAGATATCAGTTATCAGGAGCAGCCGGATGATCTGGATGAAGTGAAAGTGAAGTGGCTGGAGGAACACCCTGATTTTGACCTGGAAGAAGAGCGTGCCGGTGCCAAAGAAGTGGCAGAAGCCATGAAAAAAGAAGGCTGGCTTTTTGCAAGCCATACATGGGGACATCTGAATGTTGGTGAAATCAGTCTGGAACGTCTTCAGGCAGATACGAAGAAGTTTAAAAAAAATGTGGATCCGCTGATCGGGGGAACCGATATTATCATTTTTGCCTTTGGAGCAGATCTGACACAGATGGAGGATTACTCCGGAGAAAAATTTGAATACCTGAAGGGCTGCGGATATAATTATTATTGTAATGTGGATTCCAGTAAGTACTTTGTTCAGCTTAGGGACCGGTATTTCCGGATGGGAAGACGAAATCTGGATGGCTACAGAATGTATTATAATCCGGGACTGGTGGAAGACCTGTTTGATGCGTCAGAAGTTTTTGATAAGAGCAGACCGACGCCAGTTCCGCCGATGCAGTGACAGGCGGGAAGTCTGAGGATTTCGGGAGCGCAAAGTGCGGAGAAATCCGTGTATCAGAGGGGTCAAAATACCTTTTGACCCCATCATTATTGATAATAAATGTTGAGAGATTTGAAGGGAGTATAATATTATGAAGAAAAAAATAGTTCTTGCAGTTCTTGCAATGTGTATGGTTCTGACTGTGGGAGGATGCGGAAGCAGTGCAAAAGATACGGATACTATGGCTGAAAAAGAAACTTCAGATGAAGCAGAAACCACTGAAGAACAAGAAGATACAAAAGCGGATGAACAGAAAAAATCCGAAGCCACCCGTCTTGTCAGAGTAAAAGATATTGACAAGTACGTTACTATTGGAGAATATAAGGGGATCAAGCTGAACAATACAATAGAAGCTGTTACAGATGATCAGGTGGAAATGCAGATCGAATATGAACTGGAGGATAAGGCAGAAGAGGTAACAGACAAAAATGGAACTGTTCAGACAGGAGATCTGGTTACCATTGATTTTGTGGGACTTCTGGACGGAGAGACTTTTGATGGAGGAACCGCCACAAACTATGATCTTACAGTCGGTGAGGGCGGTATGATCGATGGATTTGAGGATGGCATTATCGGAATGAAAAAAGGAGAGACCAAAGAGGTTCCGCTGACTTTCCCGGAAGATTATTTTTCAGAGGACATGGCAGGCAAAGATGTGGTGTTTAAAATCACTCTGCAGAATTTCCGGCGCGCACCGGAACTGACAGACGAATGGGTTGCCCAAAATACCGATTACTCCACGATAGATGAGTATAAGGCAGGTATTCGTGCCCTTCTTGAGAAGGATGCTGAAGAAGCTGCCAGATATAATATGTACAGTGATGGATGGAATCAGGTGCTCGAAAGTTCCGAGATCATTGAATTCCCGGAGGAGGATATCAATGACTGTATTGCAGAATTTAAAAGACAGGTAGAAAGTTATGCAGATCAGGCTGGTATGGAACTTCTGGAGTTTGTGGAATCTCAGGGATATACAGAAGAAAGCTTTGAGGATGAGTGCCGCCAGTATGCGGAATACAAAGTCAAACAGAATCTGATCGTTCAGGGAATTATGGATGCGGAAGGCATCCGTCTGGATGATGAGGAATGCCTGGCAATCCAGGATGAGCTGATTCAGAATTATGGCAAACAGAGTCTGGCAGATCTGGTGGATGAATACGGACAGGTGGCTGTGGATGAATCTATCGGCCTTCTCAGAGTGGAACATTTTATTGTAGAAAATGCAGAAATCACGGAATTGACATCGGAAGGTGATCAGGTTGGGGTAAATGGAGATATTCAGGATTCTTCTGTTGACGAAGAGGAGACGATTGAGGATGCTCCGGAAGCAGAAAATGCGGATGCTCCGGAGAATTCCGGTGAAGACGAAATTACGACAGCAGAAGAAGGAGAAGAAGAATCATGATTATCAGAAACGGACTTGTATTTCGGGAGGATGGAACTTTCCGCAGAGAAGACCTTTTTGTGGAAAATCATAAGATTGTAACCTGTGAGGAGGCTGTGACAGATCGGACGGAAATAGATGCAGAAGGGCTTCTGGTGCTGCCGGGACTTGTGGATATTCACAGCCATGGGGCTTTTGGACATGATTTTTCCGATGCAGATACCGAAGGCCTGAAAACAATTCTAAGATATGAAAAAAGCTGCGGTATTACTTCTTACTGTCCGACATCCATGACTTTGCCGGAAGAACGGCTCAGAAAAATTTTTGCAACAGCAAGAGAAGCCGAAGGTACGCAAGACGGTGCAGTCATCCGGGGAATTAACATGGAGGGACCGTTCCTGGATCCGAAGAAAAAAGGAGCACATGTGGAAGAATTTATCCGCAGACCGGATGCATCATTTTTTCGTGAACTGAACGAAGCTTCCGGAAATCTGGTCAGCCTTGTGACTCTTGCACCGAATACAGAAGGAGCAATGGAGTTTATTGATGAGGTTCATGAGGAAGTCTGTATTTCTCTGGGACATACGGGGGCTGATTATGAAATTGCTTCAGAGGCAATGCGCAGAGGGGCGCATCATGTGACACATCTTTTTAACGCCATGATGCCTCTGGCTCACCGTGATCCCGGACTGATCGGGGCAGCGAGTAATGATCCGCAGTGCATGGTGGAGCTGATCAGTGACGGTCTTCATGTCCACCCTGCTGTAGTACTGGCGACTTTCCGGATGTTCGGAAATGAGCGGGTGATTCTCATCAGTGACTCTATGATGGCAACTGGTATGGCTAACGGACAGTATGAACTTGGCGGACAGGCAGTCACGGTGAAAGACAGAAAAGCAACGCTGGCGGATGGTACGATTGCGGGATCAGCAACGAACCTTTATGATTGTATGTGCAAAGCGATTTCCTTTGGTGTTCCGGTAAGTGATGCTGTTTTTGCTGCAACCCGGAATCCTGCAAAGAGTATCGGTATTTATGACAGAGTAGGATCTCTTTGTGTGGGGAAAGAGGCTGATATTCTTCTGGTGACCCCGCAGATGGAACTGAAAAAAGTGCTCGGATGATTAATGACAAAAGAGCATTGTATTTCCATGGTAAATGAGGTAAGATATAGAAAAGTATATCATTTTCAAAACATCAGTAACGAAACATTTGTCTGTTTGCGGAACGATATACAGGGAAATAAGTAATACGATTTTAGTACAATTAATGGAGATACAGAATGGATAAAAAAGTATATCAGGAAAGAATGCGCCAGAAACAGCGTCAGCTCAGGAGACGCAGGTATATGAAGCTGATTACCTATGCGGTAGGACTGGTTCTGGCAGTGATTTTTGTGGTGCGTGGAATTATACTTCCCATAGCAGGAAGAATCGGCGGCGGGAAGAGCGGCGGTGAAACCGTGGAAGTTCAGGCACAGACTGCACAGGCAGATCCCAATGCAGCAGTCCGTCAGCCTCTGAAGGGACAGGGGGATCTTTTGAAGACTTCAGAACTCACCCCGGGATGGCATGAGGACGAGAACGGCAGATGGTATCAGAATGCAGATCATACATATTATGCAGGTGGATTCCAGGAAATCGACGGAGTGACTTATTGTTTTGACGATAATGGATATATGCAGACTGGCTGGGTGACGAAAGGCGTGAAGGATTATTATTTTAATGATGATGGATCTTATAATTCTGAGAAGAGACGTCCGATGCTGGCACTGACCCTGGATGATGGCCCGGGACAGTATACAGATACGCTTCTTGATTGTCTGGAGGAGAATAATGCTCGTGCAACGTTTTTTATGCTGGGACAGAATGTGGAATCTTATCCGGATACGGTGAAAAGAATGGTAGAATTGGGATGTGAAATAGGTAATCATTCCTATGATCATCAGAATCTGGTAAACCTGAGTCTGGATGCGGCAGCAGAAGAATATTCCAAAACGGATAATGCATTGATTCAGGCCTGCGGACAGGCGTCTACGGTAGCCCGTGCCCCTTATGGCAGCTGGAATCAGGACATAATTAATACGATCGGCAAACCGTTCTTTATGTGGTCTCTGGATTCTCTGGACTGGTCATACAAAGATGAAGAGCTGGATTATAATTCTGTTATGACCGGAGATCTGACGGATGGTACGATTATTCTGATGCATGATATTCATGAACCTACAGTGAATGCACTGCTCAGAATTATTCCGGAGCTTACTGCACAGGGGTATAAATTTGTGACCGTCAGTGAACTGGCAGAGGCCAAGGGAGTGACTCTTCAGAATGCTTCTTATTCTGATTTCTGGGACAGCTCGCTTGCAGCCGGTGAAGTTGCGGGATACAATGGAGGCAGTGATTCAGACGGCATCCTGACGGACGGAGAGGGCTCCGGTGAGGAACAGCTCAGTGACGGTACTGAGAGTACAGAAGGAGACTACAGCGACGGTTCAGAAGAAACCGAAGATGAAAGCACCTACAGTGACGGAGAAGAATAAATAGAACTCTGTGAAGAAAAATAAAGAAGAATCCGGTTTTGCTCAGGGAAAATCAGGGTTCTTCTTTTTTGCTGTAAGAGTCCCGGACAGCAGCAATGTGGTGATGTCTGCTTATGCAGTCATTTTCGTTTGGGAAATAATTTCCGTCAATACAGCTGTTTGAAAAAACTGAAAAAGGATATTAGAGCGTGTGGATATTATGAAGAAATTTCTGTACAAAACATATTACTGTTAACATGGGAAAGGATAGCAAAAAAGCCGTGAAAATTTACTAAATAGTGAGCCTTCTGATTGACGAAAACTGTGCATATTGGTATAATATAGGAAGTATAATGATGGAAAGTCATTGACGTTCAGGATGAATCAGGAGGACATCGTAGTGGGCAGATGGTTTGAAGAAGCAGTTTTTTATCACATGTATCCGATCGGTATGACAGGAGCGCCAAGAAGAAATGAGCAGTCAGAAGTAACACACCGTTTTCCTCAGCTGGAGGAATGGCTGCCGCATATCGCTTCTCTTGGCTGTACGGCGATTTATATAGGGCCGCTGTTTGAGTCTACATCGCATGGATATGATACCAGGGATTACCGGCTTGTGGACAGAAGACTGGGTGACAATGATGATTTTAAACATTTTGTTGAGGCAGCCCATGGTCTTGGAATCAGGGTCGTGGTAGATGGTGTATTCAATCATACAGGACGTGAATTTTTTGCGTTTCAGGATATTCAGCGCAACCGGGAGAGTTCTCCTTACTGCAGCTGGTATAAGGGATTGAATTTCGGATGGAATTCACCATATAATGATGGATTTGGATATGAAGCATGGAGAAACTGTTTTGAACTGGTGAATCTGAATTTGTGGGAGCCGCAGGTACGTCAGTATCTTCTGGATGTGATCGGCTTCTGGATTGATGAATTTGATATAGATGGTATTCGTCTGGACTGCGCGGATTGTCTGGAATTTTCTTTTATGGAAGATATGCGCAGATTTACCAGTGAGAAAAAAGAAGATTTCTGGCTGATGGGTGAAGTCATTCATGGAGATTACAGCCGTTATATCAAGCCTCAGATGCTGGACAGTGTAACGAACTATGAACTTCATAAAGGACTTTATTCCGGGCATAATGATCATAATTATTTTGAGATCGCACATACCATTCGCAGGGAATTTGACCAGAACGGCGGTATCTACAGAGGCATGAAACTGTATTCGTTTGTGGATAATCACGATGTGGACAGAATCGCATCCAAATTGAATACACCGGAGCATATTTATCCGGTATATACACTGCTGTTTACACTTCCGGGAATTCCGTCCATTTATTATGGATCTGAATGGGGAATCAAGGGACGAAAAGAAGGAGGCAATGATGATCCTCTCCGTCCGGCAGTAGATCTTCAGGAAGTGCTTGCGGATGTTCCGGATCCGAAACTTCTGGAATGGGTACAGATGCTCGGCAGGATTCATAAAGAACAGCCTGCACTTGCGAACGGAACGTATCAGGAACTTCTTCTGACCAACAGGCAGTATGCCTTTGCCCGGATACTGGATGGTCAGGGAGTTGTTGTGGCAGTGAATAATGATGAAAAGGACGCGGAGCTGAATATCCGTATTCCGGTGGAGGGCAGAACTTACACCAGCCTGACAGATGACAGAGAACCGGAAGTTTCAGGAGGAATGCTTCACGTTACATTACAGCCGAATGAAAGTGTGATTTTTTCATTCTGACAACAAAAAGGTATATCAGGGAGGTATGAGGAAATGTCAAAGAAACTGGAATTTACAGAATTGGATCAGTATCTGTTTGGTCAGGGAACACATTATGACATATACAAAAAACTGGGTGCGCATCCAACAACTGTAGACGGAAAACGAGGCGTTTATTTTGCAGTATGGGCACCGAATGCCCAGTCTGTTTCTGTAATCGGAGATTTTAATGACTGGGATCATACGGCGAATCTCATGCAGAAAACCGGACCGATTGGTGTGTTTGAAACCTTTATTCCGAAGGTAAAAGCGGGAGATCTGTATAAGTTCCATATTGTGGGAATGCATGGAGAAGAACTGGATAAAAGTGATCCATATGGCAACTGGGCAGAAGTGCGCCCCGGTACGGCATCCAGAGTTGCGAACATTTCCAAATACAAATGGAATGACAGTGACTGGATGAAAGCAAGGAAGACATTTGAGGAAAGCAGCTCACCGATGTCTATTTATGAGGTGCATCCGGGCTCCTGGAGAAAGCATCCGGCTACAGAAGATGATCCGGCAGGATTTTACAATTACCGTGAATTTGCCCATGAACTTGCCAAATATGTGAAGGATATGGGATATACGCATGTAGAACTGATGGGTATTGCGGAACATCCCTTTGATGGTTCCTGGGGTTATCAGGTGACCGGGTATTACGCACCGACTGCCCGCTATGGAAGTCCGGAAGATTTCAAATACATGGTAGATTATCTGCATAAGAATAAAATTGGTGTCATTCTTGACTGGGTTCCGGCACATTTTCCGAAGGATGCACAGGGACTTGCCAATTTTGATGGTACGGCACTTTACGAGCATGCGGATCCGAGACAGGGTGAGCATCCGGACTGGGGTACCAAGATTTTCAATTACGGAAGAAATGAAGTTAAGAATTTCCTGATCGCCAATGCGCTGTTCTGGGTTGAGGAGTGTCATGTGGACGGTCTTCGTGTGGATGCAGTTGCGTCCATGCTGTATCTGGATTACGGCAAACAGGACGGACAGTGGGTGGCAAACAAGTACGGTGATAATAAGAATCTGGAAGCAATCGAGCTTTTCCGCCATCTGAATTCCATGATCAAAAAGAGAAATCCGGGTGTTGTCATGATCGCGGAAGAATCCACGGCATGGCCGATGGTAACCGGCTCTCCGGAGGACGGCGGTCTTGGATTCTCTCTGAAGTGGAATATGGGCTGGATGAACGACTTCCTGGAATACATGAAGCAGGATCCGTATTTCCGCAAATACAATCATAATAAAATGACCTTTGCCATGATGTATGCATACAGTGAGCATTATATCCTTGTTATTTCTCATGATGAGGTAGTACATCTGAAATGCTCCATGGTGAATAAAATGCCGGGATATCCGGATGATAAGTTTAAGAATCTGAAGACAGCCTATACATTTATGTTCTGTCATCCGGGCAAAAAACTTCTGTTCATGGGACAGGAATTTGCCCAGCTTCGTGAGTGGAGTGAGGAGAGAGAACTGGACTGGTATCTGCTGGAGGAAGATCCGCATAAAGATATGCAGAAGTTTGTCAAAGGTCTGCTTCATCTGTACAAAAAATATCCTGCACTTTATGCAGTGGACAATACACCGGAAGGATTCGAATGGATCAATGCGGATGATGGAGACAGAAGTATTTTCAGTTTTGTACGCAAATCACCTACCAAGAGAAACAATATTCTGGTCGTTTGCAATTTTACACCTGTAGAACGTCCGGATTACCGTGTCGGTGTTCCGAAGAAGAAACAGTATAAGCTCATCATGAATGAAGAGGGAATGCTGGAGAAACCGGTGGTATACAAAGCAGAGAAGAAGGAAAGCGATAATCGCGATTACTCTGTGGCATATCCGCTGGCACCATATGGAGTAGGTGTCTTTGTATATTAATTCATTTTATGTGCAAAATAACTAAAATTTAACTTGGAAATTTGTTACAAACAAATAAAAATCAAGAGAAATTACTTGACAACTTTGAAAAAGAAAGCAATTGCAATTTAAAAACATATGCGTTATAATGTCCGCGAAAGCAGGATTGGTTAAAATGAGTTGGAAAGGGGAATTATTATGAAAGTAACAAATATTAAAAATGTAGAAAAATTCTTTGAAGTAGTAGACAGCTGTGAAGGCAAAGTAGAACTGGTAACAGGCGAGGGTGACAGACTGAATCTGAAATCCAAACTGTCTCAGTATGTATCTCTTGCGAATATCTTTTCCGGCGGCGAGATTCCGGAACTGGAAATCGTTGCATATGAAAAGGAAGACATCGACAGACTGATGAATTTCATGATCAACGGCTGATTGATGCCGGTACGCAGATGATATTGACGGAAAGATGTAAATGACCGAAAAGAGAAAATCATCTGTACCAGTATAAGTCACAAGAAATATCTCACCGAAACATATGGTTATTTATTGTGGGTTATACTAGATAAGCACATAAGAGAGTGTCGGGGATGTGGCTGATTTGTGAGAAGCAACCGCCATATCCCCGTTCTATCTGCTATAAAAAAGAGAACAACCAGGGGGTATTTGATACTTCCTGGTCAAATTGCGTTTGAAAGGAGTAATAAAAATGGCAAAAATTGACATTATTTCCGGGTTCCTTGGAGCTGGAAAAACGACACTGATCAAAAAACTGCTCAAAGAAGCTTTTCAGGATGAGCAGGTGGTTCTGATTGAGAATGAATTCGGTGAGATTGGTATTGACGGCGGTTTTCTGAAGGAAGCCGGAATTGAGATTCGTGAAATGAATTCCGGATGCATTTGCTGCTCACTGGTGGGTGACTTCGGGGCTTCTCTGAAAGAAGTGATTGAGAAATATCATCCGGACCGTATCCTGATCGAGCCGTCTGGTGTCGGCAAATTATCAGATGTCATCAAGGCCGTTCAGGGAGTCCAGGAGGAAACAGGACTTGTGCTGAATAGCTATACAACTGTGGTAGATGCCAAGAAATGCAAAATGTATATGCGTAATTTTGGTGAGTTCTTTAACAACCAGGTGGAATATGCCGGTGCCATCATCATGAGCCGTACAGATATTGCAGATGAGAAAAAAACAATGGAATCCATGGAACTTCTTCGCGGAATGAATGCCAGAGCTGCAATTATTACCACTCCTATCGAAAATTTGGACGGAAAAAAACTTCTGGAAGTTATGGAACATCCGGTTTCTCTGGAAGCACAGATGATGGAAGAAGAGGAAGTATGCCCGGAGTGCGGTCATGTGCACGCCCATGGAGAAGAACACCATCATGACCACGACCATGAAGAATGCGGCCACGACCATCA